>DAISHL010000073.1:0-8121 GCA_036822555.1 Bacteroidota bacterium
GCAACAGGGGCAACAGCACAAAGTGATACCTTGTATTTCAGGAATAAGCAAAATGTGCCAGTGAAGTTATATGAGGTGAGTGAGCATGAGATCAAATACCGTAGAACGGATGTTATAGACGGGCCAATATACACAGTTAACGTTGAGAATCTTCATAAGATCAAATACCAGAACGGAACAGAACAACTATTCATTCCGGATGAGATAAGCGTAACTCAGGAAGATTCTGAGATCGTAAAACAGCGTGCAGCATATAAAATCAATGTATTAGACCTTCCTACAGGCAAAATATCCTTGGGCTATGAACGGGTGATAAGAAGTGGCATCAATTCAGATTTTAAATTCGGCATATTTAATTCCAATCTATTGGATGCCTTCAGTAACAGACAGTCATACGACGGAAGAAACACTTCCATTTATAACCGCTATGGTGCTCGATTCAGTGGCGGAACCTTTGTGAAGGCCGGGGCAAAATTCCTGTTCGGTCAGGATTTCGTTGTAAAAGGGATGAGAAAGTCACACTTATTGAATGGAGCTTATGTGCGATTTGACATATACGCAAGCTATATCAAGTTTGATGATATTAAATATTACATTCATACCGGGCAGTCGTCTGGACCATGGTATGGGCCAATGCACGCAACAGAAAAAACTACCGATGGTTATAATTACAATGCCGGATTCCTCTTGTGTATAGGCAAACAACATGTTCTTGACAATACAATAACGATCGAATATTACTGCGGAATGGGCTTCAACGCCTCCAGCTTTGCATTCACCCAAAGTGATTTCAAAGAGACTGGTCCTGTAAATCCTGATGGCAGTCAATATTATTACTACAATAATTCATACAATGTTTTAGCAGCACAACGCCTTGGAAGCTATATAAATGGCACCATTGGTTTCAGTGTCGGGTATATTCATAAACCAAAGCTAAAGCAGCCAAAAACCGCTACCACCAATTAATCGTAAAATAAACGAATTCTCGTCTGCCTTTGGCAAAAATCCTTAAATTTGCAGCCTAATTATTCTTAAAGGTGGACAGAAATTCATTAATTGGTCTTGGTATCATTGCACTTATCCTTGGGGTTTGGCTTTGGTTCAGCGGACCAACAAAAGAGCAAATTGCACGCAATAAATTTGTTCGCGACTCTATAGAGACAGTTAAAAAACAAGAAGAACTTAAAGAAGCACAGCGCATAGCTGAATCTGTTAAGAAGACCGCCGATACAAGTACCAAGATAGTATCTGCCCAGTTAAGCGATTCTGCTAAAACAGCACTTTTTAATGATACCTACCGTGATTTTGCAGTTTCCGCAACAGGCAAGGAAGAAATTTATACCATTGAGAACGAACTTGTAAAAGCATCTGTTTTGAACAAGGGTGCTCAGATCATTAAAGTTGAACTCAAAAAATATTCACGCGCAGGTAAAAAAGAACCATTGGTGCTGTTTGACAGAGACTCTACCAACTTTTCTTTGAAATTGAATACCTACGACCGTTCAAGGATATTTAGTACCGATAGTTTTTATTTTAAATCTGTTTCACAAACTGCCGATAAGATCACTTTGAGACTTGAGACCGCAAAGAAGGATAGCTATGTAGATTACATTTACTCAATTAAACCGAATGACTACATGGTGAATTGTGAGATAAAGTTTGTTGGAATGCAAAACATTATCACCCAAACTGAAGATCAATTGCAATTGCAATGGCGCATGAATTTGCCATCTCAGGAAAAATACATTGTGAAGGAAAAAGAAGTTGCAACCATTCATTACAAGCAAGTTCTAAATGATCCGGACAATATCAATCCATTTAAAGATGAGGAACTAAGCATCAACGAAGCGGATATCAAATGGGTAAGTTTCAAGCAACAATTCTTTAACTCCACCATCATTGCCGATAATTCATTCATGAAGGCCGGCAGTCTTGTAAAGCTTGGCCAGAGAGAAAAATCTCCTGATGTGGTAAAAAGTGTTTTTGCTGAACTTGGTGTTCCTTATGGGCATAACGCTTCAGAAAAATTTAGTTTTCAGTTTTATTTTGGTCCTAACGATTACAACATTCTTAAGAAATACGATCTTGAACTTGAAAAACTTATCCCTACAGGATGGAGCGTTTTCAGCTATCTGAACAAATGGCTCGTGATACCTATCTTTGATGCACTATCGTCCATGAACATGGGTATTGTGATCTTGATTCTTACACTCATCATCAAAGTACTACTCTTGCCTATCGCTTATAAGACCTATTTGAGTGGTGCTAGAATGCGTGTATTGAAACCTGAATTAGATGCCATCAATGCTAAAATGGGGGCGAATGCCGATCCGATGAAAAAGCAACAAGAACAGATGGCACTGTATCGAAAAGCAGGTGTGAACCCACTATCCGGCTGTTTACCACTTTTACTCCAGTTCCCGATCTTGATCGCATTATTCGCATATATACCTGCAGCCATTGAATTACGCCAAAAAGGTTTCTTATGGGCAGATGACCTAAGTACATACGATAGCATCTGGACCTTTGGTCAAGTGCCTTTTATCAACTGGGCCTATGGTGATCACGTGAGTTTATTTGCCTTGTTGATGTTCGTTAGTACCATCATTTATACATATATGAACCAGAATATGATGCCTCAGCAAAATACCCAAATGCCTGGCATGAAATTCATGATGTACTTTATGCCTGTTATCTTCCTTGCGGTAATGAATAAATATGCTGCAGGCTTAAGCTGGTATTATTTCTTGGCAAACATGATCACTTTCCTACAGAACTGGATCATGAAAAAAGTGATCAGCGATGAATCACTTAGATCAAAAATTGAAGAGAATATGAAGAAACCTGCCAAGGTATCAACATTCCAAATACGTCTGGAAGATATGGCCAGACAAAGACAACAACAAATTAACAAGATATAAAAAAAGCCCCGGAAATACCGGGGCTTTTTATTTCATTGCCTTATTTCTTAAAAATAAAATTGGTGATCTCATGAATAATGGCCTTTGCCTCCTTGTCTTCCAATTGCATACCAAATCTTACGGTCTTGTGAGCACAGGTAAACTCTATCCGCTCTCCTCCTTTGATCCAAAAACTACTATTGATCACTTCTGAAAAACTAAATTCATTCTTCTCGATCAGCTTCAGATCATTGATAAGACTATAATCAAACTCCTGGATCTTACCCTTCTTATTGATCTCTTGCTGATAGTGTACCTTTCCTCCGGTGATCCATATCTTTTCCTTACCACTTCTTCGCCAGATGAATGCTCTTAAGATCTTAAATTCAAAATAAGCCCAAAAGGACAAATAAATTATGATGAAGAGTTTCGCATTCTTCTCACTTACCTGAAAATAATTGATAAATACAATGAGGCCACAAACACTCCAGGCCAATAGCCACAGGAACATTACCAATAGTTTCTTCTTATCTTGTTTTGGAAGAATTACAATACTTAAAAGGTCATCCTTCGTTAAAATACTCACTCTGTCTCCAATGACTTTCATAAATTAAATTGGTCTGTTTTCAAACCTCTGATATGCCACAAATTTACATATCTTTAGTTCGAAATAAAAAGAATGCAAAGAACTGAGCCAAAATTAAATCTTCTGGATGTGGTCATGCTTGTTTCCGGCAGCATGATCGGGTCGGGGATATTTATTGTGAGTGCAGACATGATGAGATCGCTGGTATCTCCTTTCTGGGTGCTTCTTTGCTGGTTGATCAGCGGTGTGATCACCCTATTTGCGGCACTTAGTTATGGTGAACTTGCAGCCATGATGCCCGAAGCCGGTGGACAATTCATCTTTTTAAAAAGAGCGTTTGGCAATTTAACAGCATTTGTATATGGCTGGACCGTTTTCTTAGTGATTCAAACAGGTGTAATTGCAGCTGTGGCTGTGGCATTTGCCAAGTATCTGGGCGTACTGTTACCATTCATTTCTGAGGACAATACCTTTTCAGTGGGACCATTAGAGATATCGATCAGTCAAATTGTAGCCATACTTTCTATCATATTTCTCACACTCATACATACTCAGGGAATTAAGAATGGAACAACCATACAGCGCATCTTCACGATCTCAAAACTCATTGCTTTGTTTGGTTTGATCCTTTTAGCCTTTACAAAATTAGGCAGTGAGAACTATCTGAGTTCTAATTTCAACGATCCATTCTCAGCTTACTCTTATAATAATTCTGACAGATCAGGAGAGTTGCTTTCCGGAACCGCTATTTTTATCGCTCTTGGCTCTGCCATGATCGGTGCGCTGTTTAGCAGTGATGCCTGGAACAATGTTACGTTTTTGTCTGCTGAGATCAAGGAACCGAACAAGAACTTACCTCTTGGATTAAGCATAGGTGTTTTTATTGTCACCATTTTGTACATTTTAGCCAATGTTGCCTATTTTATTTTGCTACCTGCAGTTGGCAACCCTAATGGCAACACTCCTTTGGAACAAGGGATCATGTTTGCAAGCAATGATCGTGTTGCCACCGCAGCCTTGCATACATTTTTTGGCGACACCTCAGCCATGATCATGGCAGTGCTGATCATTATTTCAACATTTGGATGCAATAATGGACTTATCCTTGCTGGCTCACGCTTATTCCAATCCATGGCCAACAACCAATTGTTCTTTAAACAAGCCTCCTTTGTGAACAAACATCATGTGCCATCAAAATCCTTGTGGATCCAGTGTGTTTGGGCCTCAATTCTTTGTTTAAGTGGGTCATATGGTCAGTTGCTCACTTATGCAACTTTTTCATCCCTGATCTTTTATATCATAACCATCATAGCCCTTTTCGTACTAAGAAAAAAAGAGCCCGATACACCAAGGCCTTACAAAGCTTGGGGCTACCCTATTGTACCACTGGCCTACATTGTTATTACCTCCGTCATTTGTTTGAATTTACTTCTGTTTGACTTCACAAACTCAATTCTTGGAGTTGTGATCATACTTGTTGGTATACCTGTGTATTTCATTTTCAGAAAGCGATCAACCAGTGTTCAATAGATTTCTGCATAGTTATTTTGGATTCAATAAACAACAACGCAACGGTGTGTATGTATTGTGTTGCATTTGCCTTATCCTATTGCTGATCCGCATGAACATTCATCGGTTGATCCCTGAAAAGGAGATCAATGTGGAGAATATCAGCAACATAACAGATACTTCAACCATTCCGCCAGTTGGATCAGATGAAGAGTCTAAAAGAACAATTCACTTGTTTGCCTTTGACCCAAATACTGTAAGCAAAGAGGATCTTATCAGACTTGGGTTCCGAGAAAAAACAGCAAACACTTATATCAAATTCAGAAGTAAAGGATTTGTTTTCAAACACAAGAAAGACCTGAAAAAGATCTATGGTGTTGATGAACGCTTGTATAACACTCTCGAACCTTACATTATAATTTCATTACAAAAACCTTCCGGAGATCAAACAAACTATGGATCCCAAGGAAGTTCAAAACCCGGCGTGACTATTGAACTTAACAAGGCTGATAGCTTATCCTTGATTTCACTCTAAGGGGTTGGCCCATCCTATGCGAAGCGTATCCTCATATACCGTGAGCTGTTATTGGGTTATTATGATATTTCACAACTGAAAGAAGTGTACGGAATGACGGATGAGTTGCATGAGCTTTTAAAGCAGCAATGCAGGATAGATGTCTCACTGATCAGAAAATTGAACGTAAATTCACTTGAATTTAAAGCCCTCAACAAGCATCCATACATCAGCTACGAACTAACCAAACAATTGGTAAATTTCAGAAAACATACTACCCTTTCGCCAGACAATATTGGCGATGTGATTCAAGATGAAACTCTGACAAAACAACTGTTACCCTACCTTGAATACTAGGGTTTTCAACTTTTTTCCCCCTCTAAATTTCAATAAATTCGAAAGCTATAAAGCAAAAAAAAGCTTAAATTAGCCTTTATTCATTAAGCATTTTGTTAATACATCATGAGCGATAAACAAAGAACCATAAAGCAAGCGGTTTCATTGACCGGTGTTGGTTTGCATACCGGAAAACCAGTGACCCTCACATTTAATCCTGCACCAGAAAATCATTGGTACTAATTTCAGCGTGTTGACCTACCTGAACAACCGATCATTGATGCAGATGTTGACCTAGTAGTTGAACCCTCAAGAGGCACTACCCTTGAAAAAAATGGTGCTCGTGTATATACTACAGAACATGTGCTTGCAGCGCTTGTTGGTTTGGGAATTGACAATTGCCTGATCCAGGTAAGCGGTCCTGAAATGCCTATCATGGACGGAAGCTCGTGGAAATTCATTGAAGCATTGGAAGCAGCTGAAATTGTTGAACAAAATGCCGACCGTGATTATTTTGTTCTTTCAGATAATTTGACCTATGAGGATCCGGTTAAAAAAGTAGAGATGCTTGCCGTGCCGCAAGAAACTTATCGCACTACCGTGATGGTAGATTACAATAGTGATGTGCTAGGCACACAGCATGCAAGTATCTATAGAATTGAAGAGTTCAAAGACGAGATCGCAAAATGCCGTACGTTCGTTTTTCTGCATGAACTGGAAATGCTACTGCAACACAATCTGATCAAAGGCGGCGCACTCGACAACGCCATTGTATTAGTAGATAAGGAGATCCCGCAGGAAAAACTGGATTATCTGCGTACCGTATTCAACAAGGAAACCGTTGAAGTGAAGGGGCGTGGAGTTCTTAACAATACCAAACTTCATTTTTACAATGAACCGGCACGACACAAGTTGCTCGATATTATTGGTGATCTGGCATTGGTTGGAAAACCAATGAAGATACATGTTCTAGCTGCACGTCCCGGACATGCCGGAAATGTTGCATTTGCTAAAAAGATCAAACAAATGATCAAAGATGAGGCCATGCGTAAGAAAAAGAACTTGCATGTACCTTACGACCTCAACAAAACAGCACTATACGATATTAACCAGATACAAAAGATCCTTCCACATCGTCAGCCATTCTTGTTTGTTGACAAGATCATGGAAATTACAAAAGAAGGTATCGTTGGTGTTAAGAACGTGAGCATGAATGAGGACTTTTTCAGAGGGCATTTCCCTGATGCGCCCGTGTTTCCAGGAGTGATCCAGATTGAAGCCATGGCGCAGGTAGGAGGCATCTTCGCACTTAGCAAAGTTCCAGACCCAGAGAATTACCTCACTTATTTTATGAGCATCGACAAGGTGAAATTCAAAAATCAGGTAATGCCGGGTGACACCATTGTATTTAAACTATCACTCCTTACCCCTATCCGCAGAGGAATTGTACACATGAGAGGGGAAGCCTTTGTGCGTGAAAAACAAGTGATGGAAGCAGAAATGATGGCCATGCTTTCAAAAGTAAAGAACAAAGAAGTTAAACAAAGCGCCGAAGCATAACATGGTATCAAATTTAGCATACGTGCATCCGAAGGCCAAACTTGGCAATAATGTTACAGTTGAACCTTTTGCCATGATCTACGGAGATGTGGAAATAGGCGACAATTGCTGGATTGGCTCCAACGCGGTGATCATGGATAAATCACGCATTGGAAAGAACAACCGTATTTTTCCGGGTGCCGTTATCGGCGCAATACCACAAGACCTTAAATTCAAAGGAGAAGAAAGCCTTGCTGAAATTGGCGACAACAATACCATTCGCGAATGTGTGACCATTAACCGCGGTACGCTCGATCGTATGACAACGCGCATTGGCAATAACTGCCTGTTAATGGCCTATACACATTTAGGCCACGATTGCATCATTGGCAACAATGTGATCATTGCCAATAGCGGAAATTTAGCCGGACACATTACCGTAGAAGATCATGTGATCATTGAGGGTGTTGTGGCAGCTCAACAATTCATAAATATTGGCGCGCATTCTTTCATTGCAGGCGCTTCGTTGGTAAGGAAAAGTGTACCTCCGTATGTGCGCGTGGCCAGAGAACCACTTCAGTTCATTGGAGTGAATACCATTGGGCTTGCCCGCAGAGGATTTGATAAGGACGTGATCAAAGCCATTGAAGACATCTATCGTATAATTTTTGTGCGTGGCCACAATATTTCAAATGCACTCGCAATTGTGGAAGCTGAAATACCTGATTCACCTCAAA
>DAISHL010000074.1:0-8083 GCA_036822555.1 Bacteroidota bacterium
CCCCCCCAACCCCCACTCAACCACACTTAACTTCATTAAACTTAATTAAATTTCCAATTCCCCGGAAACTTAATTTATAAGTGGTAAAAAGGGTAAGGTTACAGGTATATATTTACACACACGCATTAGAAAACACAGACCAGCTTAAGCCTTTGTTTCGAACATTTTCCCTGGATTCAGTATCTGGTGCGGATCAAAGACCTTTTTGATATTCCTCATCAACTCCAGCTGATATTCAGGGAACACAATTGGCATGTATTTTTGCTGAACCATTCCTATTCCATGTTCACCGCTTATGGTACCTCCTAAACTCTTGCACAACTGAAATATCTCCGTGATCCCTTTTGGCAGATCATTATTCCACACGTCGTCACTGAGGTCGCCTTTTATGATATTCACATGTAAATTACCATCGCCTGCATGGCCATAGCACACCGACTTAAAACCATACTTCGCCCCTATATCCTTTACACCTTTAAGTAGTTTTGGCAGTTCTGCCCTGGGCACAACCGTATCCTCCTCTTTGTATACCGAATTGCTTTTCACTGCTTCACCAACTTTTCTTCTGATCTTCCATAGGGCAGTTTTTTGTTCAGAGCTCTCCGCAAACAAGATCTCATCGCTGCCATGAGATTGCATCAATTCTGAGATCTTTTCGCAATCGAGCATCAACTGATCAGGATGATTGCCATCCACCTCCACCAACAATAAAGCTTGCCATTCAGGCTTGATCTCAAAACTCAGTTCATCACTGAATCTTGCACTCCACTCAATGGCATCCCGCTCCATGAATTCCATTGCACTAGGAATGATACCGGCTCTGAACACAGCACCAACCGCCTCACAAGCGTTTTCGGCACTTTTAAATGGTACAAGCATCAAAAGGTCATGCTGTGGCATTGGTAGCAATTTAAACACGATCTTCGTTACAATACCCAGTGTACCTTCACTTCCAACCATGAGGTGTGTAAGATTGTATCCTGTTGAATATTTAAGTGTGTTTGCGCCTGTCCAGATGATCTCTCCTGTTGCCAGCACCACTTCCAAATTCAGAACATAATCGCGTGTAGTCCCATATTTAACTGCACTTGGACCACCGCTGCTATGCGCAATATTACCTCCCAAGCTGCAACTGCCCCAGCTTGCAGGGTCTGGCGGATAGAACAATCCATGTTTCTTCACTTCTTCCTGAAACACATAATTGATCACGCCCGGCTCAACCGTTGCTTGTAAATTTCTGGTATCAATTGAAAGAATGTTGTTGAATTTTTCCATGCTTAACACAACTCCTCCCTTAACAGGCAAAGCTCCTCCACTTAACCCTGTGCCTGCTCCGCGTGTGGTCAAAGGGATCCTGTGGGTATGACAAAGTGCTGCAATGGCAGATACTTGCTCAACATTAGTTGGACAAACGGCTACTTCAGGTAAGTATACCAGGTCTTCAGTTTCATCAGAGCCGTACTTTTCTAACTTCTCTCCATGTGTATGAACATGGTCGGCACCAACAATGGCTATAAGCTTATCTAACGTTATTGACGTAAGCTTGTTATAATCTAGGTTCATTTGAACAAAAATTAAAGTTTAAAGTTAGTAATATTGACAGGCACTGCTTAGGGCCAAAAAATAATTTTAACTGTGTTTATTAACATACATACTCACTCTCAACTTTACGATGCACAGGTTGAAATTGTAAATCTTTTTGTTGGAAAAGGAGAGCGCACGAATTTTTATTCCTACGGTATTCACCCATGGTATGTAAAGGATGATTATGCCTATGAACTTGATCATTTAAGGAACATTGCAAAAGAAAAGAGATGCATTGCAATTGGCGAATGCGGTTTGGATAAAATGAGCAGTGTTGATTTCGCACTACAGCAGGAGGTATTTGAAGAGCAGATAAAACTTGCGAATGAACTGAATAAACCCTTGATCATCCACTGCGTAAAGGCCTTTAATGAGTTGATCAATTGCCTGAATTTAAATGACAACAAGGTCCCGGTGATCATTCACGGATTCAACAATAACGAGAACATTGCCAGAATACTTAAAGAGCAAGGTTATTACTTCTCATTTGGGAAAGCTCTGCTCGGTTATGAAAGCAATGCTGCTAAAGCCATTAAAACCGTAGGAAGAAAAGTTTTCTTTTTAGAAACCGACGACGCTGATCTTTCCATCAAATACGTGTACAGAAAAGCTTCTGAGCTTCTTGGTATAGATGAAGAGATCATTAAACTGCAGATGGTTGAGAATTTCAAAAGTGTTTTTAATTTTGAACCTGTAACAAAAGTAAAATGATGGATACGCAATGGATGGAACGCACCAAATTATTGGTGAAAGATAAAGGACTTGAAAAACTCATCAATGCACATGTGCTTATTGTTGGACTAGGCGGTGTAGGAGGCTATGCAGCGGAAGCCATAGCCAGAGCAGGAATTGGAACAATTACCATTGTAGATGGCGATACCGTAGACCCAACCAACAGAAACAGGCAAATTCAGGCCATGGCAACTACACATGGTATGAGCAAGGCCGACCTAATGGCAGAGCGCATCAGAAACATCAATCCTGATTGCAAGCTTAATGTCCTGAATACCTTTCAATCGCCTGATGACATGAAGGAATTATTGAAACAAAAATTCAGCTATATCATCGACGCCATTGATAGCATCTCACCTAAACTTTATTTGATCCAAACAGCTTATTACAACAATCAAAAATTAATTTCAAGCATGGGTGCCGGTGGAAAAATGGATCCTACCAAAATCCACGTGGTTGACCTTAAGGACACACACACCTGCCCTATGGCACAGTATGTGAGAAAACGTTTGAGATACATGAACATCTATAAGGGGGTGAAATGTGTGATCAGCACAGAGATCCCTGCGAAATTCTCGATCATGCATACCGATGGAAGTAAATTCAAAAAGTCTGCATACGGAACCATCTCCTATTTGCCGGCTGCCTTCGGTTTGACCTGTGCATCCGTAGTGATCAGGGACATTGCAGGATGGAAAGAATACAATCCCGGAGCACTTCCAAAACCCAAAAAAAAGAAATAGAAATTTCACCAACAAAAAAGCCCCGAATTCCTTCGGGGCTTTTTTATGATATTGTTTTCAATTATTTCAATTTGAAAGCTGCTTTCACTTTAGAAACATAATCCAACTTCTCCCAAGTAAACAACTCAACCTTAACAGTTTTTGTTTTTCCATCAGGTGATTTGAATGTTTTGGTTACAGTCTCATTCTTACGACCCATGTGGCCATAAGCAGCAGTTTCGCTATACATTGGCGTACGTAATTTCAAACGTTGCTCAATGAAGTATGGACGCATATCGAACACCTTTTCAACGATCTTCGCGATCTCACCATCGGTCATTTTTACTTTTGCTGTACCATAGGTATTGATATAGATACCCATTGGTTTAGCAACACCAATAGCATAAGACACCTGTACAAGCACCTCATCACAAACACCTGCTGCTACAAGATTCTTAGCAATATGGCGTGTTGCATATGCAGCAGAACGGTCAACCTTACTTGGATCTTTTCCTGAGAATGCACCACCACCGTGAGCACCTTTTCCACCGTAAGTATCTACAATGATCTTACGTCCTGTTAATCCAGTATCTCCGTGTGGACCACCGATCACAAATTTTCCGGTTGGATTGATGTGGTAGTTGATCTTATCGTTGAACAACTTCGCATACTTTGGATATTTCTTCTTTACACGAGGGATCAAAATGTTGATGATGTCCTTCTTGATCTTGTCAAGCATTTTTGCTTCTGAATCAAAATCATCATGCTGAGTAGATACAACAATTGCATCAATTCTTACAGGCCTGTTGTTATCATCGTACTCTAGGGTTACCTGTGACTTGGCATCCGGACGAAGATACTTGATCTCCTTGTTCTCGCGACGCAATGCAGCAAGTTCCAATAAGATACCATGAGCAAGATCAAGAGCCAATGGCATGTAATTGTCGGTTTCGTTTGTTGCATAACCGAACATCATCCCCTGGTCACCTGCACCCTGGTCTTCTTTCTTCTTACGTTCAACACCTTGGTTGATGTCCTGTGACTGCTCATGAATGGCAGAAAGCACACCGCAAGAGTTCGCTTCGAACATATATTCAGCCTTGGTATATCCGATCTTACGGATCACACCGCGTGCAATTTCCTGTACGTCTAAATAAGTCTTTGATTTTACTTCCCCGGCCAATACAACCTGTCCGGTAGTTACCAATGTTTCACATGCCACCTTTGATGATGGATCGAAAGCTAAAGAATTTTCAATAAGAGCATCCGAGATCTGGTCTGCTACTTTGTCTGGATGTCCTTCTGACACAGACTCTGAAGTAAATAAATAACCCATGATTGTAGTTTTATTTTGTGTTTGTTTTTAAGATTTTCAAATGTAAAAGAATAATGGCAATATCAAAAATTATTTTGTGCCGGCGTTGTTAACTATTGAAAGATGCAGGATCATGCCAAAGGAGGCACGAGTATGATCACGACTTTTGAGTAGCCGAACTCTTAAAAAGATTATTGATCACAGAAAGACCAATGTATAGAAAGATTGAAATGGTCAAACCTAGATAACGGAATATGATCAAACTTAGCAGGCTCATGGCAAGAAAAATATATCTGATCTCATTCCCTTTCCAGCCAAAGTTCTTGAATTTTAAAGCGATCAAAGGCAATTCAGCAACCAATAAATAAGACATGACCACAGACAATCCAAGCAATGTATAGGGCTGTATCAAAAAATGTATCAAGCCACAATTCTTAAGATCGAACTGTGTATCCCAATTCACGATCAATGGTATGGACGCAATAAGGATGGCGTTTGCAGGAGTTGGCACCCCTATGAACGAATCTGTCTGACGTGTATCGTTATTGAACTTTGCAAGTCGAACGGCTGAAAATATTGGGATCAACAACGGGATGTATACCATCCAGCCATTTCTAACGATCACTTCATATTCCTGATGATTTACCAGATAGCCGATCTCAAGCATGCGATGGAGCATCAATCCGGGAACTACCCCAAATGTAACCACATCGGCCAGACTGTCCAGGTCCTTACCTATCGCAGAATGAACATTCAATAACCTCGCTGTGAATCCGTCAAAAAAATCAAGTATGGCAGCAATGCCGATCAAATAGGAAGCCCACACCAAATTACCTTCAAAGGTTTGCAAAATGGCCAAACAACCGCATAAAAGATTTCCGCAGGTGATGGCATTGGGTATGTGCTTTTTAATATTCATCCAATCCTTTTACGTCAAAGACCCTTTTAAAGTTTCATGTTCAACTGTTAAATTGAGAGGACACCTCTTCCCATGAACTAAGTTCATTCTCCAATTTCAATTTCAATTCCGAATAACGTGTGAAGAACACCTGGTCATTCATCAACTTATCATAATTTGCCGCATCTGCCAGTTGATCATCAGCGGTCTTTATTTCGAGTTCAAGTTTTTCAATGGTCTCTTCGATTTTCTTCAACTTGTTCTGTAATTGCTTCTTATCTGCATCTGAACACTGCTTGTCCTTCTCAACAGTATTTTCAACAGGTGCCGGTTTTACTACGGTCTCTTTTTTCTTATCCAGATCGAGTTCATTGAGTCGTTCTACCTTTCTAAGTTCCATGAATTCCTCGATACCACATAAATGTTCCTTAACATGGCCATCTCTGAATTCGAACAGTCGATTACAAATGCCTTTCATGAAATCACGGTCGTGACTCACCATGATCACTGTACCTTCATAATCCACAAGGGCATTCTTCAATACTTCCTTACTCCTGATGTCCAAGTGATTTGTAGGCTCATCCATCAACAATAAATTGTAAGGTTCCAATATTAATTTACATAATGCCAAACGACCGCGCTCTCCACCACTTAACACTTGTACTTTTTTATCAATATCCTCACCGCTGAACAAGAACGACCCCAAGATCCCTCTCACCTGCTTACGCACCTCTCCTACCGCCAATTCATCAATTGTTTCAAATACTGTTTTCTTTGGATCCAGTTTTTCTTCCTGATCCTGCTCAAAATACCCGAGCAATACGCTATGACCTATTTGAACAGTTCCCTCATGATCTACCTTTTTAGCGATCATTTTCATCATGGTACTTTTTCCTTCACCATTTCTGCCCACCAAACCGATCTTTTCTCCTTTAGTGATGATAAAGTTAGCATCAGAGAAGATCCTCTTATCGCCATATTTTTTTCCGGCATGCTCTACAGTTAACACGATCTTGCCGCTATGGGCAGGTTGAGGGAATCGAAAGCGCATCACAGAGGTATCCACATCGTCAACTTCCACACGTTCCATACGGTCAAGTTTCTTGATGAGTGACTGGGCAAAGGACGCTTTATTGGCCTTTGCTCTGTATTTATCGATCAAGGCTTCTGTCTGATCAATGATCTTCTGTTGGTTCTTTGCTGCTGATTCCTGCTGTTCGATGCGTTCCTGACGCAGGATCAGATAACGCGAATAATTTGTTTTGTAGTCGTAGGTCTTTCCATTCACGATCTCTATGGTACGAGCAGTCACATTATCGAGGAATGTTTTATCGTGGCTGATAAGCACAACCGCGCCCGGGAAAGTTTCCATGAATTCCTCTAACCATAAAATAGCTTCAATATCCAGGTGATTGGTAGGCTCATCCAACAAAAGAATATCAGGCTTTTGCAAGAGTAACTTTGCCAATTCAATACGCATGCGCCATCCACCGCTGAACTCAGCTGTTTGTCTGTCAAAATCCTTGCGCTCAAATCCAAGTCCTTTCAATATTTTCTCGATCTCTTCATTCTTATTACCAGCACCAATGATATCCAATCGCGCATAGATCTCTGTTTGCTCTTCAATGAGCCTCATGTAGCTGTCGCTTTCGTAATCTGTACGTGTCTCAAGCTGATGATTGATATCCTCGATCCTTTTCTCTAATCCCTGTATCTCTTCGTATGCGGTTGCTGTTTCTTCAAACACAGTACGTCCGTGCTGATGGATCATGTCCTGTGGTAAATAGCCGATCTTACATTCTCTTGGAACTGCTATCTCCCCTTTTGTTGGATTCTGTTGGCCGGCAAGCAGTTTCAACATGGTACTTTTACCGGCACAATTCTTACCCGCTAATCCTATCCTGTCCTTAGGATTGATCAAAAAAGAAATATTGTCGAATAGATTATATCCGCCAAATGCTACTGTTACTGAATTTACTGAAATCATGAGGGCGTAAAAGTAGTGATTTAAGTTCAAAGTATAAAGTTAAATCCATGTGAATTAACCTTTTAGAACTTACTCAGGAATGGATCTGCCTTGTTAGCGGAACAATGTTGAGTTCAGAAAAATCAGAACGCTGAAACTTGAAATAGCCTGTTACACCAATCATGGCCGCATTGTCAGTGCAATACTCAAACTTAGGGATAAAGGTCTTGATCCCCATCTCCTTCTCTAAATTCTTCACTTGCTCACGTAACGCTGAATTGGCCGAAACACCACCCGCAATGGCCAGTTGCGCAATGCCACACTCTTTTAAACAGGCTCTGGATCTGCTTAACAAGATATGGATCAAATGGTACTGATAAGAGGCGCAGATATCCTTGATGTTCTTTGAAATAAAATCTTTATCCTTTTGAACCTCTTTTTGTATGAAATACAGAAATGCTGTTTTTACACCGCTGAAACTAAAATCATATCCCGGTAGTTTTGCCTCCGGGAACTTGAAACGATGCGGATCTCCCTCCTTTGCATACTTATCTATCAGCGGACCGCCCGGATAAGGTAAACCAAGGATCTTGGCCGCTTTATCAAAGGCCTCACCTACTGCATCATCCTGTGTTTGCCCAAGGATCTCGAAATGCATTGGTTCATTTATTCTTACCAATTGTGTGTGACCACCGCTTACAGTTAAACATAAGAAAGGGAACTCGGGTTTGGCGGTATTCTCATCATCAATGAAATGTGCCATGATGTGTGCCTGCATATGATCCACTTCTATCAAAGGGATATTAAGTGCAAGCGACAATGATTTTGCAAAATTCAAACCCACGAGCAAACTACCCATTAAACCG
>DAISHL010000075.1:0-8024 GCA_036822555.1 Bacteroidota bacterium
GAGAGAGCTCTCCTTTTTCTACGGCCTCTCTTACGGCGCACTTGGGCTCGTTCACATGAAGGCAATTGTTAAAGCGACAGTTGTTCATGTATTTACGGATCTCAGGGAAATAATGCCCAACCTCTTCCTTTTTCATTTCAACTAAACCAAGCTCTTTTATACCCGGTGTATCAATGATGTCTGCGTCAAAATCTAAATGATGCAATTCGGCAAATGTTGTGGTGTGTGTGCCTTTGGAGTGAGCCGCGGAGATCTCGCCCGTCTTTAATTTCAAAGATGGTTGCAGAGCATTGATGAATGTTGATTTCCCAACGCCCGAGTGGCCCGAGATAAGCGTTATTTTATGTTTTAATATTGGTTTAATTTTTTCAATATCTGCCTCATTAAGGCTGCTGATGGCATAACAAGGATAGCCGATCGCTTCATAGATCATCATGATCTCTTTTTGAACCTCGAGCAACTCTTTGTTTAAATTATCGCATTTATTAAAAATAAGAATGGCAGGGATGTCGTATGCTTCTGCGGTGATCAGGAAGCGGTCAATGAATCCTAGGCTTGTGCGCGGTGCAACAAGAGTGGCTATTAGTATGGCCTGATCAAGATTGCTTGCAATGATATGAGCTTGTTTGCTGAGGTTGATGGACTTTCGGATGATGTAATTTTTGCGGGGTAAAATGGAAGAGATCACTCCCTCTTCTGAATTCATTAATTCAACCTCCACCTTATCGCCTACAGTAACCGGATTAGTGGTCTTGCGGTCATCGAGCCTTATCTTGCCTTTCAATTTACAGGAAACGATACGGTTCTCCTGCAACCTCACTAAATAATTGCTTCCTGTAGATTTGGTAACTATACCCGTCATTACCGTAAAAATAGAGATAAGTTGTTTAGCATAAAAGTAGTTTTATTGTGGATTTTAGCCAAATACAGACATAAATCACAAATTGTGCAATAATGGCTTAAAAACGCGTTTTGGCAAGAAATAATACGTAAATTAGGCGCGATTTAATAAACAGATCATGAGTAAAGAAGTATATATTGTTTCTGCCGTTAGAACCCCAATGGGATCTTTTGGTGGAGTGTTTGCTGGTATTTCTGCAACACAATTAGGTGCCTATGCTATCAAAGGCGCGTTAGAAAGAATTAATCTCGACGGAAAGTTGGTGAACGAAGTGTTCATGGGCTCGGTTTTGCAGGCCAATCTTGGTCAGGCTCCGGCTCGTCAGGCAGCTAAGTTTGCAGGCTTACCTAATGAGGTGAATTGCACAACCGTTAACAAGGTTTGTGCCAGTGGCATGAAAGCAATTTCGTTGGCCGCACAAAGCATTATGCTTGGCGACAATGACATTGTGATTGCCGGCGGAATGGAGAGCATGAGCAATGCGCCATATTATTTAGAGAACAACCGTTGGGGAGCAAAATACGGACATGGTAGTGTTATTGACGGTTTGGCTAAAGATGGCTTAACGGATGTGTATGGAAATGTACCAATGGGTAATTGCGCTGAGTTGTGTGCAAAGGATATGAACTTTTCGCGCGAACAACAAGACGCGTTTGCCATTGAATCCTATAAGCGCTCTGCTGCAGCATGGGCTGCTGGCAAATTCAAAGACGAGGTTATTCCTGTAACAGTTAAAACCAAAAAAGGTGACGTGGTTGTTGCAGAAGATGAAGAATATAAAAATGTAAGCTTTGACAAGATCCCTGCATTAAAACCTGTTTTTGCTAAGGACGGAACTGTTACTGCTGCCAACGCAAGTACCATGAACGATGGTGCGGCAGCTCTTGTATTGATGAGCAAAGAAAAGGCAGAGAGCCTTGGTTTGAAACCATTGGCAAAAGTTGTGGGTTATGCAGATGCAGAGCAGGCTCCGGAGTGGTTCACAACAACCCCAAGTTTGGCCGTTCCAAAAGCGGTGGCAAAAGCAGGATTAAAAATGAGCGACGTTGATTATTACGAATTGAACGAGGCGTTTTCAGTAGTTGGTTTGGCCAATATCAAATTGATGAATTTAGACCCTTCAAATGTAAACGTTAACGGCGGCGCGGTATCACTTGGCCATCCTTTAGGATGCAGCGGTGCCCGTGTGATCGTAACGCTTATCAATGTTCTGAAGCAAAATAACGCTAAAGTAGGTGCGGCAGGTATTTGCAATGGCGGTGGCGGTGCAAGTGCATTGGTTATCCAAAACATGTAAACCTAAACTATCACACCCTGCAAAGCATAGTGTGAATTGATAGTACTTTTTCAAAGATCGCGTTAGAATGCGCGGTCTTTGTTTTTTATAAAGAATAACAGAAAACATAAATGAACCTTTTATCTATAAATAATTTGTCAAAAGCATACGGGGCTAAAGTGCTGTTCAATAAAATAAACTTTGGTATTAATTATGGAGATAAGGTGGCGCTGGTTGCAAAGAACGGATCGGGAAAGTCCACACTGTTCAAAATTTTAAAAGGCATTGAGATCCCAGATGAAGGGGAGGTTGTTTTCAGAAAGGATATTACGGTTGGATTTTTAGATCAGGATTTTATTTTCAACGAAGAACAAACCATACAGCAACTGATAGATACCGCAGATAATAAATTCGTGCGCAGCATCAGAAAGTACGACGAGGCCATTAAATTAAGCGAAACATCTTCTAGTCCTGATGTGGCAGACAAGCTTGAGACCGCTCTTAACGAAATGAACGAGATAGGCGCCTGGGATTATGAAAAGGACATTAAAGAGATTTTGTCTCGCCTCGAGATCAACAATACATCACGCGTAATTAAAACACTTTCGGGAGGACAAAAAAAGCGTGTGGCTTTGGCGCTTACGCTGATCAATAAACCAACATTGATCATCATGGATGAACCAACCAACCATTTGGACATTGACATGATCGAGTGGCTGGAGAATTATTTGCAGAATGAAAATCTGAGCATATTGCTTGTAACGCATGATCGCTATTTTTTAGATGAGGTGTGCGACAGGATCATAGAGATCGATAATCATCAGTTGTATGAGTACAACGGCAATTTTGATTATTACCTTGAAAAGAAAGCTGAGCGGGAGCAGGTCCACAATGCTGAAGTAGATAAGGCCAAAAATTTGTACAGAAGAGAAGTAGTGTGGGTACGTAAAATGCCTAAAGCGCGAACAACCAAATCAAAATCACGTGTGGATGCTTTTTATGAGATCGAACAAAAAGCAAAACAAAAGCGGATCGAGAAAAAAATAGAGCTCACTGTTAAAATGGAACGCATGGGCTCAAAGGTTGTAGAGCTTCATCATATCACAAAGAACTATCCTGGAAAACAGATCATCACCGAACCCTTTACCTATACATTCATTCCCGGTGAAAAGATTGGGGTAGTAGGAAAAAATGGTTTGGGCAAAACAACATTACTGAATATCATTCAGGGAAAAGAGAATGTGGATACAGGCAAAGTGTCATTGGGCGACACCATTGTTTTTGGATATTATTCACAGGGCGGCATGCAGATCAACAACGACAAGCGGATCATTGAGATCATTCAGGACATAGCAGACCATATTCCATTGGCAAACGGCACAAGCTTGTCGGCATCTCAAATGCTAACGCGGTTTAATTTTCCTCCTAACGTTCAATACAGCTATGCACACACTTTGAGTGGAGGAGAGAAGCGACGTTTGTTCTTACTGACAGTGTTAATGAAGAATCCTAACTTCCTTATTCTCGATGAGCCAACGAACGACCTGGATATTGTTACGTTGCAAACCCTGGAGGAATTTTTAGAGGAGTTCAAGGGTTGTGTATTAATTGTTTCTCATGATCGTTACTTTATTGATCGATTGGTAGATCACACCTTTGTACTTGAGGGAAATGGCGAAATAAAGGATTTTCCGGGTAACTATACAGAATACAGAAATTGGAAAAGCAATCAAAGCAATACCAATAAACCAGAAACAGTAACAAACAATATACAAACCGAGAAGCCAAAGCCCGCTGAAAGCAAACCGATTGCTGATACAGCAAAGAAATTATCCTTTAAGGTTCAGCGCGAATTAGAAGAGTTGGAAAAGGAAATACCTAAACTTGAAAAACAAAAATCTGAATTAGAACAAGAGATCATCACCCACGCCAATGATTATTCCAAGGTTGCTGAGATCACTGAGAAACTTAACAATGTTTCAAGGGCACTTGACGAGAAAAGCATGCGCTGGTTAGAGATCCAGGAAATGTAATAAAAAAGGGGCTTTTGGCCCCTTTTCAATTTATTCGATGATTACTTTGTGTCTGTATTCGTGTTGGTCTTTGTCAACAAGGCGGATCAAGTAGAGTCCTTTAGAGGCTCCTTCCAAAGAAATTTCTTTACGCTTGTCACTTATATATTCTTGAAGGATCAGTTTACCGCTTTGATCATAAACGAACAAATTGCCTGATTCAAATGCATTGTCAAGTGACAAACTGAAAGTGCCACGACTAGGATTTGGATACACGTTGATAAAATTGTGGTTGTTCAGCTTGTCAATGGAAGTTGTAATGCCAACAGGCACGGTTACGGTCACGGAGTTACACGAACGTGTAACAACAAGAGTAGCGGTATAGTTTCCATTCGCCGTATATGTATGTGCCGGGTTCTGTTGTGTGCTTGTTCCGCCATCTCCAAAATACCAGTTGAAACCGGTTCCGTTAATGGTTGTTGAAGTGAAGTTCACAACGCTGCTGGTGCCTGAATATACGGCGCCGGCTGTGGCGTATACTGTTAGGTTAACAGTATTCATTGCCGTATCCATAATACCTTCACTTAAATTGTAATAGGTTCCGCTAGGCGTATTCTCAAGAACCTGTGCGCGCACCATGTATTTATAAATACCCGGATAAGGCAAGCAGTTGTGAGTATAGGAAAGTCCGGTGAGCAAAGAGTTGTTGAGTTTCACGTATGTTTTGTTGGTGTCGTTCTTCATGTAAATGTTATAACCCAGAACGTTGGTTTGTGTTGAAGCGGTCCAGTTGATGATACAATTGTTGCCGTTCTTTGTAGCCACAACAGTACCAACAGGAGCCACCACATCGTTACGCAAGGTTGGATCGCCCATCAATGCAATGTGCACGTGTCGTGGGGGGTTGCCGGAAGGAGCTCCGCCATAAGCATAAAAATAGATGCCGTTATTGTTCTGACTGATACGCGTGCTATAACCAATAGGTTCACCCAAGGCCATGTGATGTAAGGCCCAGTGAGGACGACCGGCCCAAAGATTCGTAAGTGTTTTTCCCTGGCACAAAGGAGCGCGTAAAAAATTATTATTCACATCCCAATCACCAAAATAACTGCCAAACAAAATTGTAAATACACCTTGAAGATTTGAGTTGGTAAAACTTGTTGTACTACCAATACCACTTGCGCTGGTAAAGCTTCCGCCGCCACAGCCGTATGACCACAGATAGCTGTTACCGGTCATGGTTGTAAAATAATCGTTAGCAACCACATTGGTTGGGGTTACCAATGGCGCAAAATTTTTCCAACCGTTAGAAGCGAATGCTTCACCTCCAAAGTATCCAAAATTGTCATCTACCACCCCGCGTTTTTGAGCTGTAAATATTTTTTTACGGTAGTCATGATCCTTGTCCAAATAGTTCTTTAATAACTGTGTTTCTGTTTGTGTGAAAGAGGTCATGCCATAAAGATCTAAACGACCTACCTGTAACTCAACATCGCTTGGCAACACGTTCTGATCATATTTACCATCTCCTATCACATTAACAATACGCGCGGGGTTTACAGTATTTGAGATCACGCCATTATCTGTCCATGCCCCGTCAATATCACCATAGAATACATCTGCTGGCCACGCGCCCTGATGATCAGGATGAGCATCCGGATTAAAGTTACCGCTATAAGGAACAGGAATGTGTCCAAATAAAAACAAAGCTTTAGTGTTTGCTGGGTCTTGATTATAGGCAGCAACAATTTGTGATTTGATCTGTGTTACAGAGGCAGTGGTGCTTGCGTATAAAGTTGTAACATCCCAGCCGTCACCTTCAAGATCGGTTTCTAATCGTTTGATCTCTGGTGCCAACGAAGTGCTAAAGGTGTTGGCAACCATCAACAAAAGCCTTCCTCTGCTTTCAATGGCAGGCACTTGAATACCGGCATTCACATATCCATATCCATTGAAGTTCACTGTTCCGCTTGTGCCGGAGCGTATAACCCTGTATTCATAGCTTGTACCTGCTGTAATGTTGTTGTCTACATAACTTGTGGTAGATCCGGCCAATGTGGCTGCTAAGGTTGACCACGTTGTGGCGGTTTTAAGTTTTTTGGCAACAGAATAATTGGTGCTTGAGCCAACGCCAACCCAGTTAAGTGTAACTGTTGGAGGAGACACCTGTGTTTGCACCCAAATTTCTACGGCAGCATCTTTGGCGCTTTGAGCGAATGCCGGCTTATTACATAGAATAATAGCAACAGAGAATAGAAAGAATTTTTTCATTGTTAAATGTAGGTGGCCAAATGTAGTAAAATTTTGAAAAGAGCGGCGCGTAGCTAGTGAACCCTCCGCTGTAACGGTTTAGAATGCTCTTAAGGCGAGCGAACGATCTTCCATCAGTCGCATTTTTTTTGCGTCTTTTGGTGTTTTATCCTTATAGCCACACAGGTGTAGCACACCATGAATGATCACACGATGAAGTTCGGTTTCAATATCACTGTTGAATTTATCAGCGTTTTCTATAACCCTGTCAGTGCTTATGTAAATATCTCCCTCAACCTTGTTCCTATCTGAATAATCAAAAGTGATAATGTCGGTATAGGTTTTGTGATTTAGGAATTGCACATTCATTTTATACAAGTGCTCATCTGTTACAAAAATGTAATTGATGTTGCCCGGGATCTTCTTTTCTTTTTCTACGATCGCTTTTACCCAACGTTTAATCGCCAGACTTTTCTTCAGTTTAAAGGAAGGGTTCTCGGTATGAAAGTGAATGGCCATGTTACAAACTGATGCTGTCTTTTACTTCTGCGGGAAGCAGCCCGTTATTGCGGCTTTTGATGAAAGACTCTACCGGAAAAAGAGAATTCTTCAGATCTTGAATGTTTGATGAATAGATTCTCTCTTGCTCTTCTGTTCTTTTGATCAGGTCTGCTGCGGATGAGAACTCGTGTGCCTGATGCTTTAGATAATCGTCTTTTTTGATAAGACCATTTTCAAGATCTTTCTGCAGTTTGTTGATCTGGCTAAGCACAAGCCGGCCTCGGCTTTTTAGCGTAAGCCTGTTGGCTGCAAATGATTTCAGATTCTTTCCGCTGAGGTACAGTTGTTGTAATCCGTTAGCTTCTGTTTTGGTAATGGTGTCACCAATGTTATTCTCAATAAAAACAGAATAGGTCACAAATTTCAAAATTGCTTTTTGAAGCAGAACAGTATCTGTTTTATCCAATGACTGAAGTTTTGTGTTCAGCACAATAGCAACACTGTCTAATTGTTTGGCTTGCGAGGCAACCTGGCTTTTGGTGCTGCAGCCCGAAGAAAGGAATAAGGCCGCAAAGCCAATGCTTAAAAGCAATATGTTTTTAACGGCCTTCATTATTAGCTAATACGGTCGAACCCTAAATATGGAACTAACACCTTTGGCATTGTAATTCCTTCAGGAGTCTGGTTCTTCTCAAGGATTGCTGCAACAATCCGCGGAAGCGCCAATGCGCTGCCATTCAAGCTATGTGCGAGCTGTGTTTTTCCATCCTTGTCCTTAAAACGACACTTCAAACGGTTGGTCTGGAAGGTCTCAAAATTAGAAACGGAACTAACTTCTAACCATCTCTTTTGAGCGGCACTCCACACCTCCATATCATAGGTCAGTGCAGATGCAAAACTCATGTCGCCACCGCATAATTTAAGGGTGCGGAATGGCAACTCTAATTCTTTTAACAGCCCTGCTATATAATTGCGCATATGTTCAAGTGTTTCATAACTCTTGTCTGGTTGAGCGATCTGTACGATCTCTACCTTGTCAAATTGATGCAAGCGTTTTATCCCACGATCATCTTTACCATAACTT
>DAISHL010000076.1:0-7950 GCA_036822555.1 Bacteroidota bacterium
CATTTATCAGAAGCTAAGAAATACCTTAATTGAGAAAAAAGCTTTTTATTTGGTATTATTCGTAGGCATTGCTTTGGCCCTTATGAATTTTAACGCAAGAATGAGTGAGGCCCATGACGATTCATTATACATAGAGGCGGGTTACAAATATGTTCATGAATTCCCTCATTATTACTATACTGCCAATGCCCCCATGTATCCTATGTTCTTGGCATTGCTCACTTTATTATTTGGCACCAACCTCATTGTTTTCAAACTCTTTTCAATGTTGTTCTTTATTGCTGGCGGCCTGCTCTATTACAAGGCAATAGATAAACGAGTACCCGACATTCTAAAGTTCTTTGTGTTCACATTTCTGTTCATCAATCACCTGATGTTGTATTACTCAAGCCAAACATTCTCAGAGGCCTTTTACATGTTGGTTCAGGCAACTTTCTTCTATTTCTTTTGCACCTATAATTTTGGAGAGGATCCAATTTCAGATGATCTTAAAAAGGATTACAAACGTTGGCTGATCCTGGGCCTTTTAATGATGTTATTGACCCTTGCCAAGAACATTCTTGTATTTGGTATTGCGGCCATTGCCGTTTTCTATTTCTTCAGAAAAGAATACAAAAAACTTGTGATCGCAATGGTGTCCTTTGGAATTTTCAAAGCGCTGTATGAGTTCATAATAGGATTGGTTTGGGGTGACTCTGCCATTCAGTATAAATCTCAGATGAGCATCCTTTTGAACAAAGATCCTTACGATGCCACACAAGGTCAGGAAGACATTGCGGGTTTTATAGGGCGATTCACAGACAATATTGGTCTATATCTTGGCAAACGCTTTTATCAGATACTAGGCTTCATGGATGAGAATTTTGTAAGCCGTGAAATGATGGAAGTGAACGGAGAGGTGATAACTAAAACTAATCCGGCATCCATTTTCCTGGCCATTATTGTATTGGTATTAACCTTTTTCGGACTATACAAAGCCATTAAGAACAAGCAACAGATCATTACCTTCCTTCTATTGTTTGCGGGAACCATCTCCTTCGGCACGTTCTTTGTACTTCAGGCCAGATGGGATCAGCCGCGTTTCATCATGGTACACATGCCAGCTCTATTACTTGGCATCAGTTATGGACTGTATGAATTCTTTAAAAAGGACTATATCAATCAGCGTGTGTTTGTTGCCATTCTGCTGATTGCTACCGGATCGATGTTCATTTCAAGTTTCAGAAGAGGCGTTAAAAACATTCCAATTGTGAGCAAGAACTTAAAAGGAGATATTTACTATGGATATACACCCGACTGGCAAAACTATTTAAAGCTGAGTGCGTGGTGTGCTGATAGTTTACCCGACAATAGTTTAATTGCCTGTCGTAAGGCACCAATGAGCTTTGTGTATGGTAAAGGAAAGCACTTCTTCCCAAATTATTCCTAAATTGCACGCGACCCTAATTCTAACCAATCGAATCCGGATAGTGCACTGGCCATCTTCAAAAAGAACAAGGTTACACATATACTCCTGGCCAACTTAAGGATCGATCCGACCAGATACACGGGAGATATCATAAACACCGTTCACAACATTGCCATCCCTATTGCGCAAAAATATCCTGAAAAATTACGTTTGGTAAAAACCATTGGTGAAACAGAAGAAGCCAGTTTATACGAGATCAGATATTAAGCATGGACTTCAACTACACGAAAATAAAAATTGGGAACTGTCTGTATAAATACTGTTTTCCTCTTTATAATATTACCTATACCAATTTCAAGAACAAGAACGACAAGCACGAAATCGATCTCTTGAAAACATTGATAAAACCAGGCTTTCATGTGCTTGACATCGGTGCGAACATTGGCTTCTACGCAAGGATCATTTCAGAAGCCGTTGGTTCATCTGGTAAGGTATATTGTTTTGAACCGGATGCAACAAATTTCAAGTATTTAAAAAAGAACACTTCCGGTATTAACAATATCAAGCTGTTCAACATGGCTGTATCTGATAAGGAAGAGACCATCAAGGTTTATAAATCTAAATTGCTGAATGTGGATCACAGAACCTATCCGGTGAACAATTATGACTCGGTGGAAGAGATTAGCGCCAATAGTATTGATGCCTAGATCAACAATAAGGATATTGAAAAGGTGGATCTCATTAAAATTGATATTCAGGGATTTGAATTAACTGCCTTCAAAGGAATGATACAGTTATTGGAAAAACATCCTAACCTGAAGATCCTCGCGGAATACTGGCCACACGGGTTCAGACGTGCAGGCACTTCTGCCATAGAATTCTTTGATTTTTTTGATCGCTTGAACTATCAGTTCAGATCTTTGGAAAATGACAAGTTAAGTCCAATCAACAGAGAGTTCATTGTAAAAAACAACGAACAGCCTTTTGAGTTCAGCTTTAATGTACTGATCGAAAAAAAGAATTGATCACTTTGGAATAGCGATCAGATCGGTGCTTCCGTTCTTAGGAATGTATCGTGTATAATTTGAAAGGTCTACTTCTTTCTCAGTCTTTGTATCTATCAAACGGTAATTCAGATCCTTGAAATAATTATAATAGAAATCAAATGAGATCTTTTTTTCATCCATCACATACAGGCCGATCTCAAAAATGATCACCGGTTTTAATTTGGCAATGGCCTTATCAGCGCCTTTGAACACTTCGTATTCGTGCCCATCTGTATCTATCTTTATAAAATCGATCTTTTGAATATTCTGCTTTTCAACAAAATCATTCAAACTTATCGAAGGCACACCCTCAACATTCTTTGGCGTACCCAGATGCACCGGATGATCGCTCTCCCCTCTCTCTCCATTTACCTTCCAGCTGCTATAGGCCACAATACTGGGATTGCTATCTGACTTCTCAGACACAAACGAATTGATCACCGTTACACGCTTTGCTAACTCAGGATTCAGATCCAGATTTCTTTTCAATCGCTCCAAAGCATAAAAGGTAGGTTCAAAGGAAATTACCTGTCCGTTTGGTACTAGCTTTGCGAACTGAAGTGTCATTAATCCCACATTAGCCCCAATATCAAGTAGCGTAAAATCTTTCTTTATTTTCAGGAATGAATTATTGGTGATATGACTTTGAAACTTGCCGAATAAAAACAGAGATAATTCAATACCTTCTGCAAGATCTACTTCATATTTAACTCCATCTCGCTCTATAACACGTCTCTGCTTTCCAACAAACAAAGTGGTAAGTTTATAGAGGATCTTTGCTCCAAAGATCTTAATTCGTGTTATGGGTAACCAGCTTTTTAGCATTTAATGTAATTGCGACAAATATAATTGATTGATTTGTTTAAATCCTTATTTTTACGGGAATTTTGATGGAAAACATCTCTAAGAACAATATCAAGGACTATTTCAATGCCATTGCTAAAAAGCGCAAGAAACGCGTTATAAGCAATTACTATTGGCAAGAGATCACCGATTATTGCAAATACTACGCACACGAAGACAGTTCCGTTCTGGAAGTTGGTTGTGGCAGTGGAGATCTTCTTGCTTCCATCCCTGCATCCAAAAAAACAGGCATCGATTTTAGTGAGGAATATCTGGCCTGGGCTAAGGAAAAACATTGCAACACGAACATTGAGTTCATCTTGATGGATGCCAATACTATTGAACTTAACCAAACTTACGACCTCATCCTGATCAGTAATTTGATCGGTTTTGTGGACGACATACAACATGTGTTCGAACAGATCAAAAAATGTTGTCATCCGAATACAAAGATCATTGTGCAGTATTACAACTCCTTTTGGGAGCCTGTGATCAAGTTCACGGAAGCAATAGGCCTAAAGCAAAGAACACCTTGGCAGAATTGGTTAAGCACACGCGACATCAACAATCTGTTATTCATTTCAGGATTTGATGTTTACAGGAATGCGAAGCGCCTGATCTTCCCGATCTATATTCCTTTATTGTCTTTTATTCTGAATAAGTATCTGGCCAGATTCCCTTTCTTCCGTTTCTTCAGCTTCAACATTTACAGCTTTGCCAAATTGCTGCCTGAAACACATAGTAAGGATTTTGAAAAGAAGTATTCCACCACCGTTGTCATTCCGGCACGAAATGAGAGTGGGAATATTGAGAATGCCATTCTTCGATTGCCAAAATTCGGTAAGCATGTAGAGATCATTTTCATTGAAGGGAACAGTACAGATGATACCTGGGAGAAAATTCAGGAGATACAGAAAAAATATGCTGCCACGCATGATATAAAAATCGGGCAACAGAAAGGCAAAGGTAAAGCCGATGCCGTGCGCGAAGGTTACAAAATTGCCACCGGAGACATCCTGATGATCCTGGATGCTGACCTAACAGTGCCGCCTGAAGATCTGCCTAAATTTTACGATGCCATCGCGAGCGGCAAAGGGGATTTTATCAATGGCACGCGTTTGGTGTATCCGATGGAAAAAGAAGCCATGCGCTTTTTGAATTATCTGGGCAATCACTTTTTTAGTTGGGCATTCACCTGGTTGTTGGAACAACGCTTCAAGGACACCTTATGTGGTACCAAAGTGATGTTCAGAACAGATTACATTAAATTGACCAAGAACCGTAAGTATTTCGGAGAATTCGATCCGTTCGGGGATTTCGATCTGTTGTTCGGTGCGCACAAACTGAATTTAAAGATCGTTGAAGTTCCTATCCGCTACCGTGAAAGAACATATGGTACTACCAACATCTCACGCTTTAAACACGGCCTGATACTACTGCGCATGTGTGCCTTTGCAAGCAGAAAGTGTAAGTTCATCTAATCTGAACAATTTCCTGAAATATCTTTTAGAAGATTAGTGACCCTATTGTAAATACATATCCGCAAGGGTGAAAATGCAGAACACCACACTGGCTATACCATTGGTGGTACCAAAAGCCAAATTGATCCGGCTCAGATCATCAGGTTTTACAATGCTGTGCTGATACCACAAGAGACCAATGAACACAAGTGATCCGGACAGATACCACCAGCCAAATCCTCCTGCAACATAAGACCACACCACCAAGGCTGCTACGATCACATGCATGAACTCTGATAAACGTAATGCTTTTTTTGTTCCAAGATACACCGGAATGGATTTCAAACCCTGGCTGCGGTCGAAGGCCTCATCCTGCAAGGCATACATGATATCGAACCCGCCTACCCATAAAAACACAATGGCACTGTAAATGATCGGTAACACATCAAATCTAGCCGTTAAAGCCAGGTATGCCCCAATGGGCGCAAGGCTTAAACCGAGGCCGAGTACCAAATGACACAACGGCGTGAATCGCTTGGTATAACTATAACCCAAGACCACAAACAAGGCAACCGGACTCAGAATCAAACACAAGGAATTAATGAAATAGGTACATATAACAAAAGCCACACTGCAAAAGATCACAAACCACAAAGCTGCATTGGCACTGATGATCCCGGCAGGAATTTCACGGATGGCAGTACGCGGATTCTTCTCGTCAAACTTACGGTCAATATAACGATTAAAGCCCATGGCGGCACTTCGGGCAAACACCATGCACAAGATGACCATGACCAATTTTTGAATTGAAAATTCAGCCTGACCACTATGTACCGCCAAAAAGAAGCCAATGATGGCAAAAGGCAGCGCAAACACAGTATGACTGAATTTGATGAGAGACAGGTAATGTTGAATTCGCAACAGCATGATTGGTAAAGTTAGGGCTATTCGCCTTGCAGAATAACAAATGCACTTGATATTTTGTTAACAGAAAAAGGCACTATTTTGACATTAATTTTATTTACTTTTGCCCATCAAAATTTAAAAGCCATGTCAGCTAACACCATTTCAGGAAAAGGTCCGATATCAAATTTCGTGAACCTACATTATAAGCATTTCAACGCTGCTGCCCTAGTGGATGCAGCCAAAGGATATGAAACACATTTGCTGGAAGGCGGTAAAATGATGGTTACCCTTGCGGGAGCCATGAGTACTGCTGAACTGGGCAAATCATTGGCGGAAATGATCCGCCAGGATAAGATACAGATCATTTCTTGTACGGGAGCAAATCTTGAGGAAGACATCATGAATCTGGTGGCTCACAGTCATTACAAGCGTGTTCCAAATTACAGAGACCTTTCTCCGCAAGACGAGTGGGATCTTTTGGAAAACCACTACAACCGTGTAACAGACACCTGTATTCCTGAAGAGGAAGCATTCAGAAGATTACAAAAACACATTCACAAGATCTGGAAAGATGCAGATACAGCAGGAGAGCGTTATTTCCCGCATGAATACATGTACAAGATCTTATTGAGCGGTGAATTAAAACAATACTACGAGATCGACCCAAAAGATAGCTGGATGCTGGCAGCTGCTGAAAAGAACTTACCCATTGTGGTACCGGGATGGGAAGACAGTACTATGTGCAACATCTTTGCATCCTATGTGATCAAAGGTGAGATCAAAGCAAGCACCATGAAAAGCGGCATTGAATACATGGCTTGGTTAGCAGATTGGTATGTAAAGAACAGCAGCGGTAAAGGTGTAGGATTCTTCCAGATCGGTGGAGGAATTGCAGGCGATTTCCCAATTTGCGTTGTGCCAATGTTGTATCAGGATATGGAAATGGAGAACATTCCATTCTGGAGTTACTTCTGTCAGATCTCTGATTCTACAACTTCGTACGGTTCTTATTCAGGTGCTGTGCCTAATGAAAAGATCACCTGGGGTAAATTAGATATTCATACTCCTAAGTTTATCGTAGAGAGTGATGCTACCATTGTAGCGCCATTGATATTTGCGTGGATATTAGGATGGTAATTCATGTTTGAAGTTTATGGTTTGAGGTTTTATGATTTATAACCATAATTCCGAAACATCAAACTTCAAACCTAATACCCATACTTTTCTTTCCAAAGCTGTTGCAATAATTTTCGCTGTTCATTCTCGCGTGGATTATTACCGGGCTCATAGAATTTGGTCCCCGAGATAGTGTCCGGCATAAACTCCTGAGCCACAAAGTTACCTTCGTAACTGTGGGCATACTGATATTCTTTTCCGTAATTCAATTCCTTCATCAACTTAGTAGGTGCGTTGCGCAAATGCAATGGTACAGGAAGATCTCCTGTTTTATCAACCATTGCCAAAGCATCATCAATAGCTGTGTAAGACGCATTGCTCTTTGGAGATGTAGCTAAATAAACAACACACTGACTCAGAATGATCCTTGATTCAGGATTACCGATCACATTTACGGCATCAAAACAGGTCTTCGCCATCAATAAAGCATTGGGATTGGCATTACCTATATCTTCACTTGCGAGGATCAACATGCGTCGTGCAATGAACGACACATCCTCGCCACCCCTTAACATTCTAGCCAAGTAATATAAGGCCGCGTTAGGATCACTTCCTCTAATCGATTTGATGAATGCTGAAATGATATCGTAATGCTGCTCGCCGCTTTTATCATACAAGGCTAAATTTTGTTGGATGGTTTGCAATACAAGCTCATTGGTGATGGCAATATCATCGCCGGTTGCAGCATTCACGACGATCTCCAGAGCATTAAGCAATTTTCGTGCGTCTCCTCCACTCACTCGTATCAATGCTTCCCACTCTTTCAACTCTATGTGTTTTGTCTTTAATACGGCATCATGTTCAATAGCACTTCGTAAAATAGATACTTGTTCTTCCTCACTTAAATGCTCTAACACATAGATCTGACAACGAGATAGCAAAGCGGGTATCACCTCAAATGATGGGTTTTCGGTGGTAGCGCCAATTAAGGTAACTACTCCTTTTTCAACGGCTGCCAACAAAGAATCTTGCTGAGATTTACTGAAACGGTGTATCTCATCAATGAACAGAATAGGCTTTTCAGTGTTGAACATGTTCTTATCACTCGCCTTATCAATCACTTCACGAACGTCCTTTAAGCCACTATTGATGGCGCTTAAGATGTAAAAGG
>DAISHL010000077.1:0-7948 GCA_036822555.1 Bacteroidota bacterium
AACAAGTTACAATGAATTATTAAAACAAATGGTTCCGCCACCCAGCGATATCAAAACAGGATCAGTATCTTTTACAAGAATTTCCTGCAAGGCCAGTTTTTCCTGCTCACGAAAATAGGACTCTCCGAATTCCTTAAAGATCTGAGTAATTGGGCAATTCAATTTTCGAACAATATAGTCATCAAGATCAATGTACTTACAATGCAATGCTGTGGCAAGCTTGCGCCCATGGGTGCTTTTTCCGCTACCCATAAACCCTGTAAGGAAAATATGTTGTTTGAGTTTCAAAAGTTAAAGTCTTCGATTCTGATCATACTTCGACTCCGCTCAGTATGACACATTCTCAGTGACTTCGAGAGCCTCAGTCACCTCGTGGATGAAGCCCTCGCAGCCTCCTCGGCTTAAGAACCTTTAGCCTAAAGCTATTTCAACGATTGTGCGTATTCTTTTGCGAAATAGGTCAATATCACATCCGCACCCGCACGCTTCATGCTTAACAAGATCTCATCACGCACACGCTTCTCATCGATCCAACCCTTTGCAGCGGCCGCCTTCACCATGGCGTATTCTCCACTAACATTATACGCAGCTATAGGCAACGAGAAATTATCCTTTAGTAGTTTAATGATGTCTAAATAACTTAAGGCAGGCTTCACCATTAAAAAATCGGCTCCTTCAGTAAAATCCAATTCTGCCTCTATCATGGCTTCCTGACTATTTGCAGGATTCATCTGGTACGTTTTTTTATCCCCAAATTTTGGCGCGCTATCCAAGGCGTCTCTGAACGGACCATAGAACGCACTTGCATATTTGGCTGTATAGCTCATTATGGATACGTCGGTATATCCTGCATCGTCCAAGGCTTCGCGAATATACCCTACCCTGCCGTCCATCATGTCACTCGGACCAATGATGTCTGCGCCTGCCTCGGCCTGAACCAGTGCCATCTTGGCAAGGATCTCAAGCGTTTCATCATTCAATATCTTACCATCTTTTACCAATCCATCATGCCCATCGCTGCTATAAGGATCCATTGCCACATCCGTCATGATCACTGCTTCAGGAAAATTCTTTTTGATCAACTTAATGGTGCTTGGATACAACCCTTTCTTGTTTGTACTTTCTGTAGCTTTCTTATCTTTTAATTTATCATTAATGGCAGGGAACAAACAGAAAGTGTTCAGCCCTAACTTCATGCACGATTCTATCTCCTTTAACATCAGGTCAGCGCTTAATCGGTCGATGCCCGGCATGGAAGCTATGGATGATCGTTTGTTCTTTCCTTCGATCAGGAACATTGGATAGATCAGATCATTTACCGAGAGCCAATTCTCCTGTACCATGTTTCTGATGGCGGCACTCTTTCTGTTTCTACGCGGTCTGTTTAACATAACTGAGTTTTTTGTAAAGTTAAGCATTTAAATTGTACCTCTTTTCATAGCCTGTATTCCCTTGCTGGCCGCCACTATGAACAATCAGCACTGAACTGTTCTCTACTAAAAGATCTTTGTTGATCAGGTCATACACCGCAAAAAACAGTTTGGAAGTATACACGTAATCAAGTGGAACCTGATGTTGTGCCTCAAACTCTCTTTTAAAATTCAAGAGCTCAAGGCTATGTTTGGCATATCCACCAAAATGGTATTGATCAAGGATGGTTGAATGAACCAATTTTCCGGAATCATACGGCCTTATATTCTGAAACTTAAATGCCTCTGCTTTGGCATTCACATCCGCTATCAATCCATTCTCTCCTTTCAGAACCGAAATGCCTATGACCTTTTGATCCGATTTTGCAGAGGCCAGAATACCTGTATAAGTGCTTGCTGTTCCACAAGCACAGAACACATAATCATAATAATGTACCTCATCCAAGATCTCCGCACATCCTTGTATTCCCTCATCATTATTGCCACCCTCCGGTATCAAATAAAATTCGCCAAACTCCTGCTTCAGATCCTCCACAAGTTCATGGTTGGTTTTATTTCTATAGCGTTCACGGGAGATAAAATGTAAGTGCATCCCTTGTTGCAGCGCGAATTGTAATGTTGGAGACTGATCGATCATGCTTTTTTCACCCCTGATCACTCCCACCACTTTGATGTTATGTTCGCGGCAATAAGCTGCCGTTGAATAGATATGATTTGAATGCGCACCGCCAAAGGTTAGGATTGGTATGATTGAATGTCGCCTTTCGACTTGGCTCAGGGTGACTTCTACTGTTGAAGGTGTGCTTCGATCCCGCTCAGTGTGATCGTTTGTACTGGAACAGTCTTTGTCATGTTGAGCGGAGTCGAAACATGACACATTATACTTCAACTTGAATACCTTATTGCCTCCGTAAAACGGATGGATCAGATCAAGACGAAGGACATCGATCGTAAAATTCTTGTAAGTAGGAAGATGTTGGATTTCCTTTTTCATTGAATTGTCGTTTCGACAAGCTCAAAGACCAACGCGGACCCTGAGCGTGTCGAAGGGCCGCTTACTTCGAATTCTCTTCCCAAATGTTCACCAAATGCACGATCGTTTCAACCGCTTTCTGCATATCTTGAACACTCACCCATTCCTGTTTACTATGAAAGGCATGTTCGCCCGCATAAATATTCGGACAAGGCAACCCCATGAATGAAAGGCGCGACCCGTCGGTGCCCCCTCTGATGCTTGACAATACAGGTGTTACGCCGGTGCGTTTGATAGCTTCGAGCGCATAGTTCACAACCTCAGGATGCTTGTCAAGTACTTCCTTCATATTTCGGTATTGCTCCAAAACAGTGAATTCATAGCTGCATTTGTTGTATTTGCTTAGCGCTGAAACAACGATCTGACGTAACTCCTCTTCCAGTGCCAACAAAGTTGGTGTGTCAAAGGCACGAATAATGAACTTGATCTCCACCTGCTCTAACCCTCCATTAATGGATGTAGGGTGAATAAATGGCTCTTTTTTCTCAGTAGTTTCAGGGGTCTTGTTAGTTGGGATACGGTTCACGATCTCCGCCGCGATCTTAATGGCATGCTGCATTTTGTTCTTTGCAAAACCAGGATGTGTTGGAAACCCTTTGATCACTAAAGAGACCATATCTGCACTGAAAGTCTCATTCTCTATATGCCCAATGGTCTCTCCGTCCATTGTGTACCCGAAATGTGCATTGAGCTTCTTCATGTCCACTTTATCTGTGCCACGCCCAATCTCCTCATCGGGTGTAAATAAAATGCGGATGTCGCCGTGCTTCACTTCCGGATGATTGATCAGATAATGCACAGCATCCATGATCTCGGCAACGCCAGCTTTATTGTCAGCGCCTAAAAGCGTTGTTCCGTCGGCCGTCACAATGTCATTGCCTATCTGGGCAGCTAAGGCCGGATGCTCTGCAAACTTGATGATCTGCGAATTGTCATTTGGCAGTACAATATCACCACCATTGTATTTCTTATGGATCACGGGATTCACATTGGTTCCGCTGCAATCAGGAGATGTATCCATGTGTGAACAGAAACAAATGGTTGGCACTTTTTTAGAGGTATTGGAAGGCAAGGTAGCATATACATAACCATGCTGATCGAGCTCAGCATCTTTAATACCCATGGCCTTTAATTCTTCCACTAAAAGTCTTCCAAGGTCTTTTTGCTTTTCTGTACTTGGACATGAGGGAGAAGTTGGGTCACTTTGTGTATCTATTTTTGCATAACGCACAAAACGCTCTGTTACCGTGAAATTGTAGGATGTAAAATTCATAACACCGATCATTTAGATTGAACTTAAAGGTAAAAAAACATTTTTAACATACTTTAAAAAACGCCCTCACAAATAATACTTTTCTTTGAGCATGCAATTGGTCAGGATCAGATACGCGCAAATCAAAAGGGCTTTCATGCCTCCTCTTCTGATCTACATTTCAGTGTGTCTTTTTTTATTCTATTACGCACCAAAATTTGATACGAGCAGATCGGCAATGTTTGTATCAGGTGCCTTGATCATCCTTTATCAGTACCATGTGAATCGCAATGATATTGACTTCTTGAAGCGATACATTCACGATTGGAAATGGCAAATGCTGGTGTTGTATAACCTCGCGGCACTTCCGCTCTCTTTAGGATTGGTATTTGTATGTGACATTTACTATCCTGTTCTCCTGCAGGTACTGGTATCCTGCATTCCCTTTATTGGTTTAAAAACTTCCAGAAAGACCCTGATATTCCTTGGACGCATCTTTCCTTCAGACCAATTTGAATGGATATCAGGAACAAGACGTAACTTCATCCTTCTGCTTATCCTCTCCATTCTTGCCATATTACTTAGCCCGGTTAAACTTTTTCCATTAGTGATCCTTCTTCTTCTGAATCTTTGCATCATTGATTTTTACTCCCTTTACGAACCACTGATCATGCTTAACCCAAATGGCTATTCCATTGAAAGATTCTTATCGCACAAGTTGAATTTCGGCATCAAGCTATTCCTACTGATTAATCTGCCTATACTCATCATCAACAGCCTCTTCAATCACGACATGTTCACTTTCAATATCTTCTTCTTGGTTAGCGCCCTTATCCTTTTTGCAAATGCGGTTATGATCAAATATGCCACGTATATCCCAAATGAATCCCTAACTTTTCATGCAGACATGTTGTTGCTTACGTTCTCCGTGATCATTCCATTCTTTATTCCGCTTTCTCTATTTCTTCTATATCAGAATCACAAAAAAGCCAAACAAAATTTATTACGATATACCACATGATACAAGTTAAAATTCCTGAATTTGCTTACAAAGAAACCGAGATCCTAAAAGACATCGACGAGTACTTTGAAACATCAAAGACCCATGGCATCATTGGATTGAACGGTGCAGGAAAAACTACGTTCTTCAATCTGATATCAGGACAATTAAACCATCCAACTTGCAGTATCACAGTTGATCAGGAAAAAACAGACCATCGCATGATCTCACACATTGATACTGACCCATTCTTTTATAAGAATCTGACAGCGCGTGAATTTCTGAATGTTTTCAAAGCACATCATGCCACTTATAACGAACAACGTTTAAGTGAACTATTGAAACTTGAACTCGATAAATTGATCGAAGAATACTCTACCGGGATGCGAAAAAAGTTATTGTTGCTCAGTCAGATCAAACAGAACAAATCGATCTTCATTTTAGATGAACCATTCAATGGATTAGATCTTGAAACAAACAAGATCATGGAAGTGATCATTCATGCCTTGAACAAAAAAGGGAAAACGGTTTTTATCTCTTCTCACATCCTTGACCCGTTGCTTAATGTATGCCATGGTATTTACCACATCAAAGACCAAACCATATCAAAGAAGTATTTGCCTCAGGACTATCACCTGATAGATTAAGAGTTGTTTGGTGCCTATACCCAAAGTGTAAAAGAAGAACTTGATTTGATCCTGTAAACTAAGCCACTTTCAGCTGATTCAGCTTGGCTGATTTCAGTTTATCCATGGCATATTCAAAGGTAACCGTAAAGGTCTTTGGTGCCTTTTCTTCGCTTGGTATCTCAAACATAATATCTGTCATGATCGCCTCGCAGATGCCTCTTAATCCGCGGGCACCCAATTTGAATTCAATGGCTTTGTCTACGATCAGGTCAAGCACTTCATCCTCAAACTCCAATTTCACTCCTTCCATTTTGAATAAGTGCTTGTATTGCTTGATAAGTGCATTCTTTGGGTCGGTAAGGATCTGGCGTAAAGCTGCCCTGTCGAGTGGTTTCAGGTAGGTAAGTACCGGAAGTCGTCCAATTAATTCAGGTATCAGACCAAAGGATTTCAGATCCTGCGGGGATACATATTGCAAGAGATTTCCTTTGTCAATCTCTTCTTTGGAAACAGATGCCGAGTAGCCAACTGCCTGTGTATTCAATCGCTGAGCGATCTTTTTCTCAATACCATCAAAAGCGCCACCGCAAATGAACAGGATGTTCTTAGTGTTCACTGCTATCATCTTTGCATCAGGGTGTTTACGTCCACCTTGCGGCGGTACATTCACCACTGTGCCCTCCAGTAATTTAAGCATCGCTTGCTGAACACCTTCACCACTCACATCTCGCGTGATGCTTGGGTTATCACTTTTGCGGGCTATCTTATCGATCTCATCAATAAAAACAATTCCTTTTTCAGCGGCTTCTACATTGTAATCTGCCGCCTGCAATAAACGCGTTAAAATACTCTCCACATCTTCCCCAACATATCCTGCCTCCGTTAGAACCGTAGCATCTGTAATACAAAACGGCACATTCAGCATTTTAGCGATAGTTCTTGCCAATAGCGTTTTTCCGGTACCGGTTTCACCAACTAGAATCAGGTTTGATTTATCGATCTCAATTTCTTCCTTCTCTTTAGATTTGAGGGCATGTGCAATTCGTTTGAAGTGGTTGTATACCGCAACAGCCAGTACTTTCTTTGCGTCATCCTGACCGATCACATACTCATCCAGCTTTTCCTTAATGGCAGCAGGTTTCAGCAGATTCAATGAATTTTGTATCTGTTGTTTTGAGTTCTCATTGGCAACACTTTCGTCGGCTATCAAATGATAGGCCTGAGTTACACAGTTGTCGCAAATATGCCCGTTAACACCCGCTATCAGGATCTTCACATCCTTCTTATCGCGGTTACATAATGAGCAGCGTATGGTTGTTTCTTTTGCCATCTTAATAATTGATCACTTGTTCTTCTATTTGTTCAGGTAACTCACGTTCCTCGTACTGTTGATTTCTGAGCTGAGGCTCAAAACCTGCTTCGCGGATCGCATCCTGAATTTGCTTATATGTGAAACGATGAGGGGCACCAGCCGCACTCACAACATTCTCCTCAAGCATGATGCTTCCAAAATCATTGGCACCTGCATGCAAACAAAGTTGCGCAGTTTGCTTTCCAACCGTTAACCAGCTTGCTTGTATATTGATGATGTTAGGCAGCATGATTCTTGATAACGCAACCATGCGTAAGTACTCATCAGCAGTTACTTTGTTCTTGATCCCTTTCACCCGATTCAGTAATGTGCCATCATCCTGGAAAGGCCACGCAATGAATGCGAGAAATCCTTTGGCATGTGCAGGCTTTTGGGCTTGCACCTCGCGCAGCCACACTAAATGTTCAAATCTCTCGTATATCGTTTCAATATGACCGAACATCATGGTGGCACTTGTGGTGATATCCAATTGGTGAGCGGCTTTCATCACTTCCAGCCATTCCCTGCCTGTACATTTACCTTTACTGATCAATCTGCGCACCCTGTTATTCAATATCTCAGCCCCTGCACCCGGTAAACTGTCGAGTCCGGCTTCCTTTAATGCGCTTAGTACTTCGGTATGGCTTAGCTTGTCTAGTTTGGCTATATGGGCTATTTCAGGCGGACCAAGAGCATGTAATTTCAGTGCAGGAAACAGGGCCTTAAGTTCTCTGAACAAATTCGTATAAAAACTCAACCCCAGTTCAGGATGATGCCCGCCCTGTAACAACAGCTGATCTCCGCCCCAACGAAAGGTCTCTTCGATCTTCTTTTTATACGTTTCAATGCTTGTGATGTAACTTTCAGGGTGACCGGGAATCCTGTAAAAATTACAAAATTTACAATTGGCAATGCACACATTGGTGGTGTTGGCATTGCGGTCTATCTGCCAGGTAACCTTATTGGATCCTTTCTTGTGAACATTGCGTAATTCGTTTGCAGTGAACACAAGATCTGCAGTGGCCGCATTCTCATATAGGAATACCCCTTCCTCGATGCTTAAATGCTCGAGATTCAACGCTCTTTTAAGAAGGTTACTTACAGTCATTTCTCTTGTTTATAGTGGGAATCAAATGTACCAATTACTTTGTTCAATTATGGTCCCTAAAAATTAGGGATTTTTAATGAATTTCATAAATTCGTGAAATTCATTTATCTACCTAATTATGGCTAAAGTAGCACTTCACAAATCT
>DAISHL010000078.1:0-7916 GCA_036822555.1 Bacteroidota bacterium
ATAAGGTATGAAACTAAATATGAACTGGAACATTTCTTCAGTGGTCTTCATGCTTTCCACACCATTTCCGTTGGTGATGGTTTGCGGAGGAGAATATGGATTGAATGGATTTGCGCTTGTATTGTCAAAGGTTCCGTAAACATGTATCACTGTGCCTTTCTCAATTTTTACGGGATGCTTGAAGGTATAGTAATATTGCCACCTGAAATCCCACTTATGTATCTTGATCAATGGTATGGTATCACCATTTGGCTTAAGTGCAAAGGCCCAAAATGATTTGCCTATTAAATGCATGTGCGGATTCACGCTGAGAATAGACATATCCTTTTGTATGGTTGCGCTGGTATGAAATGTCTTGATCTCATTGGGAGGGATCACAAATTCAGGCTCTATCTGTGATATGCCAAAGGTACCCAGTTGTGTTTCAGAGATCGGTCGCTGTATAGGTTTTTTTCTAAAAAAAACATTGATGTAACTTGAATCCAACAGATCCTTATTACTTGGGCCATAATGGATATTGTTCAATAAAAAAGCGCCATTCTTTTTAAGTCTGTACCCTCCAACTGCCTCGGGATATACTGGAGGTGTGTATCCAGGCAAATAATACACTGCATTTGGTGTTAACATAGGGAATGCAGGTTGTTTCGTATCCGTATAAGGGATGTGCATGTTCTTATAAACATCCATTAACTGAGATTTTGTGTCTGAGTGAACAGACTCGCCTGTCATGTAATTGAAGGATCTGCCTGCATCATAACTGATCAAATGGCCATTAACGTGATGTACCAATTTACGCTGGTGAGGCACAAATTCGATCACATCCACAATGGTATCTTTATCTATACTGTACGGGAATTTCATAATAAGAAACACATCCGTACCATTTCCTTTGATCTTTACGGCATCTTTCGCGCGAACAACCAGATCTGGTTTTCCAAAGAATGAATATGAGCTGAATACAGGAGCCTTAGGCTCTTTCAAACTGTCGCCTCTCGGACAGTTCTTTTCGGTCCATTCTTTGATCCATGTGATCTCCTGTTTTGACAACACCCTTTCACCAATGAAATGGGTGTAATTGGGGTCTGCCGGCCAGGGTGGCATATAACCTGTTTGGGTTACGAATTTTATAAGCTTGGCTTTCTTTACTGCATCTGCATAGGTCAGTAAATTGAACGGCCCGCTTTGCCCGGGGCGATGACAAGGTGTACAGTTCTTAAAAACAATGGGTGCAATGTGTTGTGCCCATGTGATCTCATCGGGCAATGATCCATGGATCGTTGTATCACTCTCTTTATTGGTTGGATCACAAGCTAAAAGGCCAGCGCTAAGGATACATGCAATAATTACGCTTGGCCGCATACACATCAGTAATTGTAATATGGAGAGATCATGAGGTAAACAACCACACCTGTGACAGTTACATACAACCAAACCGGATAGCTTATTCTGGTAAGCTTTTTGTGTTTTTCACGCTGGTCAGTTAAACCATAGTAAAATGAAAGAAGTACAAAAGGCAACACGATAGCAGCTAAAAAAATATGCGAAAGTAAAATTACAAGATACAAGGGTTTTATTCCGGATACAGCGGCACTTTCAGCCTCACTCATGATCCCGTTATGGTCCACATCTCCGAATTTGGTATCAGGAATAAAATAATGAGCCGTCACATAACACACCAGAAACAGCGAACTCAGCACAAAAGCTGTTAGGTTAAGTTTCTTATGCAGTTGTATGTTGCGCTTTTTAATTGCAAGTAATGAGAAGATTAGTAAAACGCTGCATGAGCCATTTAAAATGGCGTTGATCATTGGCAGTTTATAAATGAAATCAGGAAATGTCTCAGGATGTGGCAGGAATTTTTGCTGTAAGATCACAACCACCGCACAGATCAATACAGTAGTGATGTATATTGTGTTCTTTATTGCTTTCTCGTTTTGTACAGTTAATAATGCCATAGCTCTTTATTTTATGCAAATTTAGGGGTTGATGTAAGATTTGAAAACTATATGATCTCATTTTAACAAAACACAATGTAATTTGTTCTCGTACATGTAGATCATGTAATCTTTCCCATCCCTGAATAAAGGAGTTACCAAAGGGGCTCCACTAGCACTGATCTCTGACCGTCCTCCGGATTGGTTCTTTTCAAAGAGTATCTGTGATCTGGATGTGTTATAGGTATAAAAGAGATAATCTGTTCCAAACGATCTGGCAAAAACAGGTTGATCAGATTCAAGTTTCGATCCGTTGGATATCACAAAACCATTGATATCTGCCACCATGGTTCCGGATCCGTCAACTGCAGTAAAATCAGGCGTTTTATCTCCATTGGCATCAACAAATCTGACCAGTCTGTTAGAGATACTGAACGGAAGTTTGATCACATCCTTTTTGTCAACAAAGGAGATCTTATTGATCAGATCATTCCTTTCATCGATATAATACAAATACGAACTGTTTACATTGTTGGTTGTCACCAAGGTAAAATCCTGACAATTCTCTAAAGCCTTGTTCTTGAATCCTATTCTTGCATCACCTTTTCGGCTAAATGCGTGAATATTCCCTTCAACATCAATGGTGATCAAATAATCGCTTTCGCCCACCCTTACAAATTTTACCGGCAATCTCACTTCTGCATCCGTTCTGAATGGTTTGAATCCTTCAGATCTTACACCATACAAATTAAAATTGTAAATGGTATTGTTCTTGCAGGCCACAAAAACCCTTACTTCCTTGTCGTTATCATAAGAGATCAAGGACACATGGTTGCTTGCCTCAGAAGGCAACTTCACCGGATAACCTTCTACGTATTTTCCATTCCTGTCAATTAGGTGAAGGTAGTTGTCTGAATTAAAGAACAATTGATGCTTGCCATTCTTGAAAATATCAACGGTATATATCTCTGAACGAATACGCTCATTTAATTGCTTTTGCCAAAGCAGATTTCCTGTGGCACTTACCAAATACAAATTGTTAAGGCTATCCTGTATGGCCAGTTCGCTCTCTCCTGTCAAGTGATTTGTAAAGAGGCAAGGTTTACTTATGGATGAAGAAGCAAGATCAAGCTCCCATAATAAATTTGGGGTATTTGAATTGGAAGGAGAACGGTAGTTAAGTTGCATTCTGAATTTAAGTTGAGCGTTTTGCTGTGTTACCACCACACATGCATTTGACAAATTATCTATGGCCTCCTTCTGATCCTTTCCGCTGCTAAAACCAAATTCTGTCATTTCTGTAACACAAGTGTTTGGGGTGATATACTTCACCATGCTAGCCTCATTGCTGATGTTGTCAGATGCATAAGACATGAACAGTTCATTGTTGGCCAATGTACCATTGCTGTTTATCATAACTTGAAGCTGTTGCGCATACATCGCAGAACTAACAAAATAAATGGCATTGCGGCATACCATGGCGTGAGTTGACCTGCAACTTACAATGTCATTAAAGAGGGAGCCGGGGTCAATGCCTTCATTGAACGTAAAGATCTTTATGCCATTGATGGTGGTGTCAGATCTTGAGGCTATGGTCAAGAATTCAGTGATCTTAACTGTATCATTTAATGGCAAACATACTGCATGCTCGTTGCCTGCCTTAAACTCTATGATCTGTCTGTCTAAACACGATAAAAATTCTGAACGCAAATTATACAGAGCTTTGGCATTGAGGTTGTCCCACGCAGAACGCGTACTTTCTGATTGTTTGCTGAACAATGCTTTTTCAAACGATAGAATATCAGACAATGCCATTGAACAGAAATAACGGGTGTTTGATGGCAAAAGATCGTAATACATGACCTCAGCTGGTTCCTGCGACTTTAATACCTCGGTTAATGAAGACTCATTGTCTGTGAAGTTACCATTAATGATAAATTCATTCGGGTTTAACCTGAACTCCCCTGCCATGTGTTTTGCAGGCAACAGCGAGGTTACGTGCAATTTCGGGGAAGGGATCTGTGTGGTCAAGATCGTTTGATCAATATAGAATTGAAGGTGATCACTTTTCCCAATATTATCCATCATGACCATGAACTTCTTATTGTCCTTTAGTTTATGGCCATTGCTTTTTGCAAGCTCTATACTTTTCTTGGAAGGCGAGATCAGGATCAATCCCTGATACACACCCATCCACAAGGTATTCTTTAATTCGAACAGGCCTTCTTCCTTCTTTAGTATCAGGCCGCCAAACATCTCCTCAGCTTCCTTTGTTTGCTTCAATTCGTTAAGTTTAAATGCGAGAAGCCATTCGGGCGCTTTGCTGTAGACTGCCAAATGAACCCTGTTTTCCTTTAGCACTTCACCAATATATTCATTGGCCTTGCAAAAAGAGTCAATAAATTGTAGATGGTGAGAGAGTGCATGAACCTCCTTCATGGATCTCCATTTACCAAAGATCAGATTCTGCGAATTGAGTTTTACGGAAAGTTCATTGATGTTACCTGTTGCAAAATAAGCCCAGCAACTGTCAGGCAAAACTGCCAACACCTCTTGTGAAGGCCTTTTGTTCTGTTTAAGAGAGAAGTATCCTACGAAGGCCAGTGTAACAGATGCTGCAAGAAACACATAAAATGCTATTTTTTTAAATAAGCTCAAGATAAAAAGCAACTCTCATGACTTGCCCTTTAAAGATAGAAGCTATTGAAATAGCTGCTTTGAGGCGCGGTTTAAGTTATGAAATGGCCATTGTTGGAATCAAAATTCCAAGGTCAGTTGATTGGGTAACAACTGAAAGCTCATGCGGTGCAAGGGTGTTGCGCCATGTTTCCGTATGGCGTCACGGTGTTTTGCGGTCGGATATCCCATGTTACTCTCCCACCCATACTCAGGAAATCTTTTGGCTGCTTCCAGCATGAAATCATCACGGTATGTTTTGGCCAGGATGCTTGCCGCAGCTATATTCATGTATTTACCATCCCCTTTAATAACTGTTTGATGAGGAATGTTCTTGTATGGTTTAAACCGGTTCCCGTCAATGATCAGAAATTCGGGGGTCATTTTCAGCTTGTCAACCGCGCGGTGCATTGCCAAAATGGAAGCATTAAGTATGTTGATCTCATCTATTTCCTGATTATCAACCTGGGCCACGGCATAGGCTAAAGCTTCCCTCTCGATCACTTGCCTGAGATCATACCTGTCCTTCTCCTTCAATTGTTTAGAATCATTCAGGAGTTTATTCTTGAAGGTGTTGGGTAAAATAACAGCGGCCGCAAAAACAGGTCCCGCCAAGCACCCTCTGCCTGCCTCATCGCACCCTGCTTCTTCGAGGTCCTTATTTAGACACAGCTTAAGCATTTAGTTGAGCCCTTCGAGCGTTTGCTTAATGGCTTCAAAGTTGGGTTGTTCACCTGCGTTCTCAAGAACCTCAGCGTACTGTACAATGCCATCTTTATCGATCACAAAGGCAGAGCGCTTGCTTACCCCACTCATGCCAAACGCAAAAGAATCATATATACTTCCATAGGCATTTGAGGCAGTTCTATTGAAATCAGACAAAAGGTCAAAATTCAGGTTTTGTTCCGCCTTAAATTTACCTAAGGTGAATAGGGAGTCTACAGAGATCCCATTAACAGAAGCGTTCAAGCTATTATAAAGTGCATAGTTATCTCTTACACTGCACAATTCTGCTGTACACACACTTGTGAAAGCCAATGGAAAAAACAATAATACCACATTCTTTCCTTTTAAACTTGCCAATTCAACTTCCTTTTTATCAGTGTTGTAAAGTTTGAAATTTGGTGCTGGTTGTCCTTTTGTAATGCTCATAGTATTTGGTTTTGTTAATGTTTTGTTCACTTTAAACAATCCCTTAAGTAAAGTGTTCTTAAAAGTAATTAATAATTTTGTATTGCAATTTTAAAACTTAAAAACACAATTAGATATGTCATCACTAGTAGGAAAAAAAGCTCCATCGTTTAAAGCAGGAGCAGTGATCAATGGCGGAGAGATCGTAAGCGATTTTTCTTTGGATCAATACATTGGAAAAAAATATGTTGTATTCTTCTTCTACCCGAAGGATTTCACATTCGTTTGCCCAACTGAATTACATGCCTTTCAGGAAAAATTAAAGGATTTCGAAAGCCGTGGAGTGGCCGTTGTAGGTTGCAGCACGGATACTGAAGAAAGCCACTGGGGTTGGTTGCAAATGGATAAAAAAGCCGGAGGTATCAAAGGCGTTACTTATCCGATCGTTGCTGATACAACCAAAACTATTTCATTAAGCTACGGCACATTGTTTGGAGATTATGATGTGGATGACAACGGCAATTTAGTTGCCACCGGTCCGATGATTGCTTTCCGCGGTCTTTATCTGATCGATAAAAAAGGTGTTATCCGTCATATGCTTATCAATGATCTTCCATTAGGCCGTAACGTTGACGAGGCTATCCGTATGGTTGACGCTTTGCAGTTCAATGAAGAGAATGGTGAGGTTTGCCCTGCCAACTGGACCAAAGGAAGCGAAGGCATGAAGGCTGATCATAAAGGTGTGGCTGAGTACTTAAGTGCACATTAATTCGTCCGTTTTAAACCCTATAAAAAACCTGAGAAGACTCAGGTTTTTTTATTGTCTTAATTGTTCTAATTTTGTGCTTCTAAATAAAAAAAATGGCCCGATTTCATACATTAAAAGTTAAAGATATCAGAAGAGAGACCGCTGATGCAGTTTCAGTAGCATTTGACGTTCCTGCGCCACAGCAACCTGAATACCTTTTCAAACAAGGACAGTACATTACCTTAAAATTATCTTTGAACGGCCAGGAAGTTCGCAGATCATACAGCTTATGTACCGCTCCGCATGAAAAAGAATTACGCGTGGCCATTAAGGAAGTGAATGGAGGTTTGGTTTCTACCTATATCAACCAGAAACTTAAGGTTGGCGACATGATCGATGTTATGACTCCCATGGGAAGTTTTTACTCCACTCTTGCCGGCAATCAGAAAAAGAATTATGTGTTGTTTGCCGGAGGAAGCGGCATCACGCCGATGATGAGCATTCTTAAAAGCATTTTATATGTTGAGAAACAAAGCACAATTACACTGATCTACGCCAATAAAAATGAAGAATCTACCATCTTCAAATCCGAAATTGATCAGATAGCTAATGGGAATCCGAATTTAAAGGTTGTATATGTGTTCGATGAGCCAAAAACGGCCGTTCCGGATATTCAAAAAGGCATTGTGACCGCAGATAAGGCTTTGCAACTTATTGAAAATTTTGGTGGTGTGAATGCTGATGAGTATTTCATTTGCGGACCTGGGCCAATGATGGAGAATGTAAAGCAAACCCTTGAAAAACTTCAGATCAAGAAAGAAAAAATACACATTGAATACTTCAGCAGTGTGATTGATGCTGTTAATAAGGCTAGTGGCGAAGGCTCCGGAGAAAATGTAAAAGCACAGGTAACTGTTATACAATATGGCATTGAGACCAACTTTGAGTTGGAAACCTCAGGCATAAGCATGCTGGATGCAAGTATAGAAGCTGGAGTTGATGCACCATTCAGTTGTAAAGGTGCCGTATGTTGCACATGTCGCGCCAAAGTAATTGAAGGGAAAGTAAAAATGGATGCGAACTTCGCATTAACAGATGATGAGGTGAATGAAGGGTTTATCCTTACATGTCAGGCCCATCCGATCACGGAAAATGTTACGATCGACTTTGATGCCCTTTAAGGGATTCAATTGATTCAATAAAAAAACCTCCTTATACGGAGGTTTTTTTATTTATTTAGTGTTGCTTGTAATCGCGGCTCGCTCCTTAAGGTCTACATCCGTGAAATCAAAATGATGTAAAGGATTCAGATAAAAATTAACAAGGTGAGAACTGATCATGTTGTAGTTGCTCTCATAATACAATGGCAACAAAGGCGCCTCATCAATCAATATCTTTTCTGCTTACAAGAAGTATACTGCAGCACT
>DAISHL010000079.1:0-2639 GCA_036822555.1 Bacteroidota bacterium
GTGAACATTGAGTACAAATTGAGTACTGATGGACGTTATAAACTCAAAGGCTTTGACCGCACCAACGATAACACACAAGTAATAACCAATGGCGGGCTTTATACACAAGGTGTAGGATTCTTCTTCAGAGAGGAGTTCAACAGTTTTGAAGAATTATACAAGCGCTATTTACAGAAACTCATACGTGAAAAAAAAGACTCCTAACTATTTACTTCTGTTGTTCGTTGTTCTATGCATGAACATCATATATTCGCAACCTACCGAAGTAAGAATGCTAAAGGCTATGAATGCCGGGAAACTTCCCATGTGGGACAAAACAATGGAAGGTGTTTCCTTTTCGGTATATCCTGCCATGCCTCTTACTTTAGGAGGTGTATGGCTTTATGGATACACCAGGAACGATAAGGAAATGATGCGCAACGGATACAAAGGCGCGGCCACTCTGTGTTTAGCCAACGGATTGAGCTACGCTTTAAAAGTAGGTATTGCCCGTAAAAGACCATTTGTATCTTACCCTAATGACATCACACAACGTACGCATGTGGGGCCATTGTCATTTCCAAGCGGACATACAACTGCGGCCTTTGCTACAGCAACCGCATTAAGTTTAAGCACAAAAAAATGGCAATGGGCTGTACCGGCTTATGCGTATGCTGGCTTAGTTGGTTATTCACGAATGAGGCTTGGTGTACATTACCCATCCGATGTGCTGGCAGGAGCATTGATAGGCATCGGTAGCGGCATGCTGGTGTGGCAATTGGATAGAATGATCAGGAGATAAACTCTTCCATGGCCTGATATATCTGATCAAGTTCCTCTTTGGTGATACAATACGGAGGGATCATGTAAAAGATATTTCCTAGAGGCCGCAATAAAATACCACGCTTTAGGAAATATGCCCCAATACCTTCTGAGGCCTTATTCAGGTAATGCGATTCTTCTTCGGTCTTTAACTCAACAGCAAGAATGGTTCCTAAACAGCGAACATCCGCAACACGCTTGTAATGTTTGTTCCTTTCCACAAATGCATGATGTCTGTCGCTGATCATGGCGATCTGTTTCCATGTACTTTCCTGTTCCATCAGATCTAAACTTGCCAATGCTGCAGCGCAGGCTGTTGGATTGGCGGTGTAACTATGGCCATGAAAGAATGTTTTGGTCTTGTCTTCACTTACATAAGCATCGTAAATGAATTGAGCGCAAGAGGTAACACCAAGAGGCATATATCCACCGGTCAATCCCTTCGATAAACAAATAATATCCGGCTTATGCGTCAATTGATCTGTAGCAAAGAATTTTCCTGTTCTGCCAAAACCTGTCATTACCTCATCGGCAATGGTAATGATCTGATGCTGCTTGCAGAAGGCGATCAATTCATCCAATACCTCAGCATCATACATTTGCATGCCGGCCACGCCTTGCACAAGCGGTTCAAAAATAAAACCCGCAATGGTGTGATGCTGCAACCAGTCGGAGATCACTCCTTTGATCTGATCGATATTATCTTTGGTTGGAAGTGGGATATGTGCCGTATGGAACAAATGATTCTCGAAGGCATTGTTGAACACATTGCGTGCGCCAACACTCATACCGCCAAAGGTATCGCCATGGTAGGCATTCTCAAAGGCTATGAAAAGATTGCGTGAATTATTCTTATTATGCCAGTATTGCAAGGCCATTTTGATAGCCACTTCTACGGCAGTAGACCCATTGTCTGAATAAAATATCTTGGTATGATCCTGTGGCAAATGTTTCAATAGCCTTTCTGCCAAAAGGATCGCGGGTTCGTGCGTAAAGTCACTGAAGATCGCATGCTCCAATGTAAACACTTGTTTGCTAACCTTCTCTGAGATATATGGATTGGCGTGACCATGTAAGTTCACCCACCAGCTTGAAATGGCGTCAATATACCTATTGCCTTTTCCATCATATAAATTCACACCTTCTGCACGTGTTATGAAAATAGGATCTGCCGCATACTTTTGATGTGTGAACGGATGCCACACATGCTCTTTGTCCCTTTTGATCCAATTCATATCCATAATGATCTATCTATGTGTTTGCTTAATTCGTGTATCGTTTGTTTGTTCACTGTGGACACCTCCGGTATGCGCGCCAAAACAGGCACGTTAGCATAATCAATGATCGATCGTTCTACCATCGGATCAAAGCTGCCATTCAGCACCAGACCTTTCAAACGATAGTTATGCCGTAACAGATAATCAATGGATAATATAGAGTGATTGATACAGCCTAAATAATTGCGCACCACCAGTACAACCTCTGCATCGAATTTCTTTGCCAGTTCTATCACGTAATTTGTGCTATTCAATGGTACCATCAAACCACCGGCTCCTTCAATGATCAAGATGTTGGCAGTAAGCGGACAATCTATCTTTTCCAATTCAACAGATGTGTTCTCTATTGCAGCAGCCAGGTGAGGCGATACAGGCGCGGCAAAAGTATAGGCCTCCTGATGGATCACCGTTCTTGTGTTGGATAAAAGTTCTTTCACAAACGATGCATCGCTACCCTCTATGGTTCCTGACTGAACTGGCTTGTAATAATCGGCTTGCAATGCTTCAGTGATCACTGCAGCACAAAAGGTCTTTCCTACATTGGTACCTATACCGGTTATA
>DAISHL010000079.1:2649-7913 GCA_036822555.1 Bacteroidota bacterium
CATCAGGTGTATTGTATGCGTGCAAACAAATGCGAATGCGTTCGCTGCCTGCCTTTACAGTAGGGCTTTTCACTCCCTTGCACAAATAACCATGATCCATTAAATACTTTTCAGCGGCAGACACTTTCTTATTGCCGTTAATCAGTATACACTGAATGGCGCTTCTGCTCTTGATCAATCCATTAAGATCCTTTGTTTGTTGCGTGAACTCTGTGATCAATTCGCGCAATTTCTGTTGCTTGTCACTTTTCGTTAAGAGGTCGTATCCGGCAGAGATATTTGCTACGGAATGATCAGGCAAGGCAGTGGTATAAATAAAGGAGCGTGCATAATTGACCAGATAATCGATCAGTTCTTTACTCCCTGTTACAGCTGCACCGTGGCATCCCATGGCTTTTCCATAGGTGTATACCCTTGCGAAGAACTCATCCTCCAGGCCTAGTTCGGCACACAATCCTCTGCCATTATCACCAAACACGCCAATGGCATGAGCCTCATCCACGATCAAGAACACATTGTTGTAATTCTTTGCAAGGTTCACTAGTTGCTGCAACGGAGCTTCATCACCGTCCATAGAGTATACACTTTCAACCACCACATACACAGCCTCAAATGCAGATGTATGCCTGTCCAACAACTCCTTTAAATGAGCAACATCATTATGTTTGAATTTGTAATGTTTGGCATAACTCAAACGAACTCCATCAATCAACGACGCATGTATAAGTTCATCCGTGATCACAAGATCATTCTTTTGCGGCACAGAAGACAGCAGACCCACATTGGCATCGTAACCCGAATTAAACAACAGGGCTGCTTCAGCTTTATGAAATGTGGCTATCTTATGTTCTGTGTATTGTTTGAAGGATGAATTTCCGCTGATGAGGCGTGATCCTCCGGAGCCTTTGATATTGGCATACTCAGCATAACTCTGAAGCACGGTTTGATGCAACAGATTCAATTTTGAGAAACCCAGATAATCATTGCTTATAAAATCAATGCCTTTGTCATATAAAGGCAAAGTTCTGAACAGGTCTTCCTCCTGCCTTTCCTTAATGGCTTTGAGTATGCTCAAAGGTACCTGAGCCATTAGTGCGCTTATTGGTTTACGGTCTCCTCTACTCTCACATCGGCATATGCTTTCTTTGGCGTAAGCCCAAGGATCTCGAACATCTGCATATCCTGATTGTAGCGTGGATTTGGTGTAGTTAACAATTTATCTCCTGCAAAGATGGAGTTGGCTCCTGCAAGGAAACATAAGGCCTGACCTTCCATACTCATATTCAAGCGACCTGCGCTTAAACGTACCGCTGTGGTTGGGATCACAATACGCGTGGTAGCGATCATACGCACCATATCCCATATAGGAACGGGAGGCTGCTCTTCCAATGGTGTACCTTCCACAGGCACCAAGGCATTGATAGGAACACTCTCCGGTTGTGGGCGCAATAAGCTTAACGTATATAACATTCCTACTCTGTCATCAACACTTTCGCCCATGCCAATGATACCACCGGAACATAAGGTAAGTCCGGCTTTTCTCACATTGCCAAGGGTCTTCAATCGATCATCGTAAGTACGTGTAGAAATGATATTTCCGTAGTTCTCTTCCGATGTATCCAAATTATGATTGTAGGCATACAAACCAGCATCCGCAAGTTTCTTCGCCTGATCTTCAGTAACCATTCCTAAGGTTGCACACACTTCCATGCCTTTGCTGCTGATGGTGCGCACCATGTCCAATACCTTATCAAAATCGCGGTTATCACGCACCTCTCTCCATGCCGCGCCTAAGCACATGCGGCTCGCGCCACCTGCTTTGGCATTATCTGCCGCTTCGTTGATCTCGGCCACACTCATTAATTTCTGAACCTTCACTTCCGTTTGATAACGGGCAGCTTGGGGACAATAGGCGCAATCCTCAGGACAGCCACCGGTCTTGATAGACAGCAATGAACTCACCTGTACTTCACCAACCTTATGGTATTTCTTATGAACCTCTGCCGCACGATAGATCAATTCCATCAAAGGTGTATTGTATACGTCGCGGATCTCTTCTTTTTTCCTATTCTTGATGATTTTAAGTGTATTTGTAACAAATTTAACGAATATGCGTGTAGTAAAAAAATGTTTTTTTGGCTTATTCCACCCATAACACCATCCCTTTTAAATACTCGCCTTCAGGGAAATAAGGCGTTACAGGATGGTCTGCCGGCTGATTGAGGTAATGAAGAATACGAATGTTGCGTTTTGATTCAATGGCTGCCGCTGTTACGGTATTGTAGAACAGATACTTGTCAACCACACCACTACAGCTAAATGTGAACAAGATGCCACCAGGCTTGATGAGTTTCATGGCCAGTGCGTTCAGCCGTTTATAACCGTTCACTGCCTGATGTTTGGCATCTCTGCTTTTGGCAAAGGCAGGCGGATCGAGCACGATCACATCATAGACATTCTTTTTATCCTTTAAAAAATCAAAAGTGTCCTGCACGAACGACCGATGATTTGATACTCCATTCAGTTCAGCGTTTTTATTGGCGATATCAATGGCCGGAGCACTTACATCTACCGAATGAACCTCCGTTGCACCCGCCAGCGCTGCGTATATTGAAAAGCCACCGGTATAAGAAAAAGTATTCAGCACCATTTTATCTTTTGAATACTGACCCAGTAATTTTCGGTTCTCTCGCTGATCGATAAAAAAACCGGTCTTTTGGCCTATGCTCCAGTCCACAAGGAATTTCACATCATTCTCTAGTACTACAGTGTTTTTGGCATCTCCCAGAATGAATTCATTCTTTATAGATACATTGTTCTTGTTGGCTATGGTTTCAGCACTTTTATCGTAAATGGTATGCAATGCGCTACCAAATACCTTTTGAATGGCGGCTGCTATGGCATCACGTTGGTAATACACTCCAATGTTATGTGCCTGAAGAACCACGTGGCCATTGTAATAATCGATCACCAGAGCGGGCACACCATCACCTTCACCAAAGAACAAGCGGCATACGTTGGTATGGGCATTAAGTATGGTCAATTGATTGCGGTAGTGGTAAGCGTTGGAGATCTTTTTGAACCAAAAATGCTCATCGATGGCCGTTTGTTCAAACGATATGATACGCACGGCAATGCTGCCTCCGGCATAATACCCTGTACCCAAATAACTTTGATCATAGGCAAACACTTCTACCAGATCCCCATCCTTTAAGGATGCATCCTTAAGTTTAATGGCTCCTGAAAATACCCATGGATGAAGGCGCTGCAAGGACTGCTCTTTTCCTTTGTGTAATATGATCTTGCTGTACATGGCACAAAGGTAAAATTATTTATACCATTACAGGCGAGGAACTAAATTTTTAGTAAATTGCCGTATGAGATGGTTCCTAGGTTTAGCTTTACTCCTTTCTTTATCTCTGAAATCGCAAAATTCAAGGGATACATCCATGCGTTCAAGCAACACAGAATATCCTTTAGCGTTCATCAATCACGGAAGTTTCACAAGTCTTTTAACCAATACGGTACAGCTAAGTGGTTGGTATAAAAATGCAGGGAGTATTTTGATCCGAGGTATAAATGCAGATCATAGTGTGAAGTTCTCCAAATCTTTGCAACTTTATAGCCTTAGTCCTGTTGCTTATGACAAAATACAATCCATCTATCAAACCAATGATAAAGGACTTTTCTTCCTTCTCAACGTTAGGGGTTGCTCAAATTCTACCTATTCAACTTATTCGTTAAATTGGATCATCAGAACAGATTCTGCAGGAACCATTCTTTTCCAAAGATTTGATGACCCTAACACATTTAAGCATATAGGCTTTATTTCATCCAGTTTTTATTTTAAAGGCAGCACCAATAATTTACAAAAGATCAATCACTTAACAGGTTTTCAAACTAATAACATTCATGTAACCAGCGGAACAATAACAGCCACTGCGGTAAATCCTAAAAAACACATAGCTCTGAGCACCAACGATTCACTCATGGTGATTGACACCCTTGGAACCATGATCACAGCATTACCAGGCAATTTCAATTTTGAGAAGATATATCCATACAAAAAACACTATGTGATGGTGAATGATTCACGAACCATACTTGAATACAGAGATTCAGCCTTTGCAGTTGTTTCAAGTTTTACATTGCCGGCAAATAAAGTGGCAAAGGATGTTTATATTAGTAAGGATAGTATATATGTTGGCATGAATGATCTTCAAAACAACCTAGCTTCGATCTGTGTATACGATCTAAATTTCAATCTACTTGATCAAAAAAACTTCACGAATACAAATCAATCTCTTGTACAACTGGCTAAGGAAGAACGTTTACAGTTGCTACTGCATGAAAAGGCAGGGACTGCCTGGAATAACGCCATTATAGCCCAGGGAGGTGATATTCCAGTTTCCAATGCTAGCTACTCTACCTTTAATAAATTACAGGATGTGAATTATGTATTTGACATCGAAGTAAGGAGGATCAAGAACCTACAGATCTCGGCAAGTATCAATACTGGTATTTACACTCAACCTGCCTATAACTATACTTATATTAATAACTTAGTATTATACAACAATTCTGCCGATACCATCCGGTCATTTTGCATCTCTCACCCGCTTAAATTTATAGAATTTGGTTCTTCACAATATTGCAATAGTAACATGTCATACTATACCTATAACAAGACCTTTAATCAAAAGATCGCTCCATACGATAGTATTGAACTTGCTTTGCCCGCTATGACTGGTACCAAATTTTCCGACGCGTCCTCATTTCCTGTTGAATTCAGATATTCTGCTTCGCTTCCAAATGGTAAAACCGAAAAGAATGTGAGCAATAGTCAATTAACTTACACACTCATGGCAACTGCTTCTCCTGTGAACGTCATACAAAACACAGAGAACATCTATCCGAACCCTACCAATCACTTCCTTCATTTGCCATCGAATTCTACAAATACTCTTGTAACAAGACCCTATGTGATCATACGAAATGTGTTGGGACAGGTAGTATTTGAAACCAAAACAAGGAAAAATATTGACGTTTCCTTTTTAAGTAACGGAGTGTATTTTATCAGCTACGAATTTATGGGGGAGATCAGAGATGATAAGTTCATTAAATTGGATTGAGTTCGTAATTTAGTTCAACATCCTCTTTCAAAAAGACACCTCCGGATTACCTTAAAATAAAAAGATCAGAAAATTGCACAGGATATTACTTCGATAAGAAGTATACAAAACCAATGGCCACAATGTACAATA
>DAISHL010000080.1:0-7769 GCA_036822555.1 Bacteroidota bacterium
GTGCTTGGGTTGCAACTCACGGAAACCACTTTGCGGGGTTTTAATTTCAATATCACTGCCACTACTTCAGGGGCCATTCCTGCACGTGGAGGGTCAGTAATGATCACATCCGGTTTCCCATGCTCCTGAACAAACGATTCGGTGAATACATCCTTCATATCACCAGCGGTAAAAAATGTATTGGTGATAGTATTCAATGTTGAGTTCACATAGGCGTCCTTAACTGCGGCTTCCACATATTCAATACCAACAACCTTTTTGCATTGTCGCGCCACAAAGTTGGCAATGGTTCCTGTACCTGTATAAAGGTCATATACAATATCCGTTGGTTTTAGATCTGCATAGGCCCTTGTGATCTTATACAATTCATAGGCTTGCAATGAATTGGTCTGATAAAAGGATTTTGCACTAATGGTGAATTTCAATCCTTCCATTTCTTCAACTATGGCATCCTTTCCATGATACGTAACAAGATCAAGATCCTGAATGGTATCATTGCCTTTTGGATTGTGCACATATTGCAAACATGTGATCTCAGGGAAATTCGTCACCAAATGCGCACAAAGTTTTTCCATATCTTCTACCCTGTTCTCAAACATGCTTACAACTACCATTACTTCCTTTGTACTTGTGGTCCTGATCATCAGGGTCCTTAAAAACCCTCCCTTATTGCGTATATCAAAAAAAGACAGGTCGTTCGCAAACGCATAGTCCCTCACTGCATTTCTGATGGAATTGCTAGGCTCTTCCTGTAAATAACAGGCATCAATATCAAGGATCTTATCAAACAATCCGGGAATATGAAAACCTAATCCATTCCGGTGTGTGATCTCTGATTGAGAACTGATCTCTTCGGCTGTTAACCATTTCTTATTGGAGAAGGAGAATTCAAGTTTGTTGCGGTAATAATATTCGTTGGTATTCCCAAGGATAGGTTCGATCTTATCAAAAGTTAATTTGCCAATACGTGTGAACGCATCGCTGACATATTTTTGCTTAAAATACAGTTGTTGAGTGTATGAGAGACTTTGCCATTTACAACCTCCACATGTCCCAAAATGACTGCACAGAGGCTTAACCCTGTGTTCTGATGCCTTGATCAATTTCACAGCCTTACCCTCGGCATAACTGTTCTTCTTTCGGTGCACCATTACATCCACAATATCACCAGGCACGGCACCATCAATGAATACCACCATATTATCATGCTTGGCGATAGCCTTACCTTCGGTAGATGTATCAACTACCTCAAGTCCCTCTAAAACAAAATTCTTTTTTATCTTACTCATTATTACAGATGCGTAAAGTTAAGTATCTTTGACAAATGGCTAGGTACTTTCTAAAACTTTCTTACAACGGCACATCCTTTAATGGGTGGCAGGTGCAAGACAATACCCCTAACACCGTTCAACAGGTGATTCAGGAAAAAATGAGCTTGTTACTTAAAGAGGATATCGAACTGGTAGGTTGCGGCAGAACAGACACAGGAGTGCATGCCAAGAATTACATTGCCCATTTCGATAGCCAATATTCTGATCTGATCAGCAACAAAAAACATTGGATCTATAAATTCAACACCATCTTGCCACAAGATATTTCAATCATCAATATTACCCAGGTGTATTAAAAAACCCACGCCCGATTTGACGCCCTTTCACGCACGTACTATTATTTTGTGCACCAACACAAAAATCCTTTTATTGAAAGATTCAGTTATTATGTTTATGGCGATCTAGACTTTGACCTCATGAACAAAGCTGCTGCTACACTATTGAATTATAAGGATTTCACAAGCTTTAGTAAATTACACACACAAACAAAGACCAATAATTGCACTATCACCAAGGCAGTTTGGCAAAAAATTGGTGATCAGGAATGGCGCTTTACCATACGTGCCGATCGCTTCTTAAGAGGCATGGTGAGAGCCATTGTTGGCACATTGATCCAGGTTGGACGGGGCAAATTAACTATTGAGGATTTTAAACGGGTGATTGAGGCAAAGGACCGAAGTAAGGCAGGCAATAATGCCCCTGCCAATGCCCTATTTCTAACAGGTATCGAATATCCAAAAGACAGCTACAGTGAGTAAGGAGAAGAAAGAAAATAAACTAAATCTCAAACTCATTAAACGCATACTGAGTTATTCAAAACCCTACAAGCTTACATTTGGTTTTTCTGTTGTACTTACATTGAGTTTATCTGCATTGGCCATCATCAGGCCCTTGCTTGTAAGTGAAGCACTCAACAAGAATGTAGGAGAGCAAAAGGATCTTCAGGCCCTGAACACCAGTTGCATGATCATCCTTGCCTTTATCTTTCTTGAAGCCATTCTGCAATTCACCAATATCAGCATCACCAATTTACTTGGACAAAGTATTGTGAAGGATCTTCGTAATCAGATCTACAAACACTAGCTAAAATTGAAGAACACCTATTTTGACAATACACCGGTTGGAACCATGGTAACACGTTCCATTTCTGACATTGAAAGTTTAAGTGATGTGTTCTCTGAAGGATTCATTGTGATCACCGGTGATTTTGTAATGCTTGCGATCTTTGCAGGGGTTATGTTATGGAAAAACTGGATCCTGGCTTTACTGGTATTTAGTACCATACCACTTTTGTTTATTGCAACCAACTTATTTAAAAATGGCGTAAAAAAAACCTTTACCGAGGTAAGAAATGCTGTTGCAAATCTTAACGCCTTTGCACAGGAACATCTCACTGGTATGCGCATTGTGCAGTTATTCAATAAAGAGAATGATGAACTGGAAAAATTCAAAGAGATCAACGATCAACATCGTAAAGCCAACATTCGTTCGATCTTTTATTACTCCATCTTCTTCCCTATTGTAGATATCCTGGCTTCTGTTTCCATAGCCTTGGTGATTTGGTACGCAGGCGTTAAAAATACTGAGCTTCATATTTCTCTGGGCGATCTCACCTTCTTTATCATGCTAACAAACATGATGTTCCGCCCAATACGCATGTTGGCTGATAGACTGAATACATTACAAATGGGTATCGTTGCGGCCGACAGGGTTTTCAAGGTGTTAGACACCAATGAGATCATTGAAGATAATGGTAAACTCGAATTTACTAAGGTTGAACACTCCATTGATTTCCGGGATCTTTGGTTTGCATACACCAATGAGCAATATGTATTAAAGAACATCAACCTGCATATAAAAAAGGGAGAAAGCATTGCGTTTGTTGGTGCCACCGGCTCAGGTAAGTCAAGCATGATCAATTTACTGAGCAGATTTTATGAAATAAACAAAGGAGACATTTTAATTGATGGCAAAGGCATCAAGGAATACACACTGAGTTCATTGCGCATGAACACTGGTGTTGTATTACAAGATGTATTCCTGTTCAATGACAGTATTTTGAATAATATAACCTTGCACAACCCATCCATATCTTTTGACAAGGTAAAAGAAGCTACACAACAAATAGGCTTATACGATTTTATCATGAGCTTGCCTAGTGATTTCAATTACGAAGTGAAAGAACGTGGTATAAGTCTATCGGCCGGTCAGAGGCAATTGATAGCATTCATACGTGCATACGTTTATAACCCTGAGATCTTTGTTTTGGATGAAGCAACAGCATCCATTGATACGCCAACGGAGCTTCTCATTCAAAAGGCTACCGATGCCATCACCAAAGGCAGAACATCCATCATCATCGCCCATCGTCTATCTACAATCAAAAATGTAGATAAGATCGTAGTGATGGAAAAGGGTGAGATAATTGAACAAGGTAATTTAAAAGAGTTGCTATCAACCAACAGTAAATTCAAAATGCTGTATGAGATGCAAAATTCTCCTGCTGAATTGATCAAGTAATAATAGAAGATCAAAAAAACTGGAGCAGTCGTGTTACAACGTTATCCTGCCGTCTTTCATCACCAGCATTCTGTCAGCCATCTGTGCCAGTTCATTGTTATGCGTTACAATAACAAATGTTTGCTTCAATTCATCACGCAATTTGAAGAACAAATGATGAAGCTCTGTTGCGTTCTTGCTATCCAGATTCCCGCTTGGCTCATCTGCAAATATCACCTTAGGATCATTGATGAGGGCTCTTGCTACTGCAATACGCTGTTGCTCACCACCACTTAACTCAGAAGGTTTATGTGAAGCTCTCTCTTTTAAATTAAACAACTCAAGCAATTCCATGGCCTTTTGTTCTGCTTCCTTCTTCCCTTTTTTGGCAATAAAAGCTGGGATACAGATATTCTCGAGCGCTGTGAATTCAGGCAATAGATGATGGAACTGAAATACGAAACCGATGTTCTGATTTCTGAAGGATGCCAGCTTTTTATCATTCATGGCAAACACATTCTGCCCATTGATCATTACATCGCCGGAACTTGGTCTGTCCAAGGTTCCAAGAATGGTCAATAACGTAGTTTTACCTGCTCCCGAAGAACCAACAATAGATACAACCTCACCGGATTTGATCTCCAGGTCAACACCCTTAAGTATCTCGAGGCTATCGTAAGACTTATGTATATTATTGGCAATGATCATTTAACCCAGATATAAATAGCACAGTAAAGTTATAATTAATATTCCTAAAAAATCGAGAACAATCCCAATTTTAAACATATCCTTGGTGTGTATCATTTTGGTGCCAAATACATTGGTATTGGCTGCTGTAGCCACAGGCAACATGAATCCTAAAGATGAGGCAAAGGTGGCTGGGATCATCAATAACAATGGAGAAACATCCATGTTCTTTTGCAAGGCCATCATTACAGGAATGGCCAATTGAATACTGGCGATATTACTGGCGAACTCACTTATAATGGTAACAATACAACAAATACCAAAAATGATGAAAAAGGTTGGCACTCCTTTTAATACCATCAACTGTCCTGCAAGCCAATTGCTTAAGCCTGTTACTTCAAATCCATATGCAAGGGCAAAACCGGAGCCAAACATCAGAATAATATCATACCGGATCTTTTTGGCGTCTTCCCATTCCAGAACGGCGTTTCCCTTGTGTGCTTTACTCGGAAGAAGGAACAAAAGTAAGGCCGCAGCAATGGCCACAAAGGAATCATCAACGAAATTGGGTGCTCTGAGCAAATTGGCCCATCCATGAAATTTAAAACTTCCTAGGTCTATATCAGCCCTTGTTAACCACAACAATGCACACGAAATAAATATCCCAAACACCCACTTTTCTTCATAACTCATTTTACCTAAATGGTGATACTGTTTCTTAAAATAGTCTTTTCCAATCTCAAAGGCATTTAACTTGGCTAAGAAATATTTACTTAACACAAGATAGCACACCAGCAACAGAGCCAGTGCTATCGGAAAGCCTATCATGCTCCATTTCAAAAAATTGAATTCGATCTGCGAGGCATAGGTCTCTCTGAACACCTTAAAGAAATACATATTGGGTGGAGTCCCAACCGGAGTGGCCATTCCACCAATAGTAGCAGAAAATGCTAGTCCTAATAACATGGCCGCTGCAAATTTTTCTTTATCCCTGGCCAGGTATTGCTTTGTTTCACTGATCAATGCAAGCACTGCGCTGAACAGCATCATGGTGGTGGCTGTATTGCTTATCCAGTTGCTGATCAGAAAAGTGGACAACATGGTACCAAACAATACAGTACGTGGACTAGTGCCAACCACTGAGAGTATCTTCAAGGCAATGCGCTTGTGCAATCCCCATTTTTCAATGGCAAACGCGATCATGAATCCGCCAAAGAACAAAAAGATAATGCTATCCGTGTATTGTTGCGCTACCGATTTAACTTCAGCAATGCCTAATATTGGCAACATAAGAACAGGTACAAGAGCTGTTACAGCTAAATTTACAGCCTCACTGATCCACCAGATACACATCCAGATAGCCACACCGGCCATTAAACTTATTTTTGGGTTCTCAGGCGAAAGATCAATAAACAAGCCAAACAGCAAAGCTGCCAGTGGTCCTAAGATCTGATAAAAATATTTTGATTGAAATGTAATGCTATAAAAATAGCATTAAAAATTGACATTCTTTGACGAACCAGAACACTCTATACAAAGCAATGAAAGCTTTATTGTGGCTTACATAGCCTCACTCACCACTTCCTTCACATCATTCGGCAAAAGGCGCTTCAATAAAGCTTCAATGCCCGCTTTTAAAGTCATGGTGCTGCTTGGACAACCACTGCAACTTCCACGCATTTGAACAGTAACAATGCCATCCTTTAATTCCTTAAATGTGATCAGTCCGCCATCTTGTTCCACTGCTGGTCTGATGTATTGCTCCAACACCTCGATGATCTTGTTCTCAATATCATTGCTTGGTACAGCGTGTTGTGTATTCACACTTATCTTTTCCTTGAATGTGCTATCCTTGGCTACCTCCTTCTGAGGCAATTTATTGATCACTGTATTTCCCTGATTGAGGTAATTGGTCAAGAATACCCTTAACTCATCACGTATCTCTTCCCACTCCACGTGGTCATGCTTTGTAACCGAAACAAAGTTAGACGCCACGAACACTCGTTTCACGAACGGGAAATTGAATAGCTGAAGAACAATAGGAGCGTCTTTTGCTTCCCCAACATTTTCATAATCGGCACTGGCGCCGCTCACCAATAACAATTTATTGGCCACAAATTTTAAACTGCTGGGATTTGGGGTTTCCTCAGCATAAATGATATATGGAACGTCTTGTAGATTCATAGGTTTAAAGCACAAAAATAAAAAAAAATAAAGGGAATATTTTGTTTAATTTTGTGAATATTATGAAGATTAGAACGGATTTTTTGGTGATAGGCTCCGGCATTGCCGGACTGAGTTTTGCATTGAAGGCAGCTGAGAAAGGAAAAGTTACACTTATTACCAAAAGCAACCAAGACGAAAGCAACACCAAGTATGCCCAAGGCGGTATTGCTGCGGTATGGCATTCAAAAGACAGTTTTGAAAAACACATAGAGGACACCCTTATTGCAGGAGCCGGATTATGCGATGAAAAGATCGTGCGTATGGTGGTTACTGAAGGAACAGAACGAGTGAAAGAACTGATTGACCTTGGTACACAATTCGATAAGAACACTACCGGTGAATATGATCTGGCCAAGGAAGGCGGACATTCTGAACATCGCATTTTGCATTACAAGGATATTACCGGGTATGAGATCGAACGTGCCTTGCTTCAAAAGATCAACAAACACACCAACATCACTGTATACGATCATTACTATGCCATTGATGTGATCACACAACATCACCTTGGCGAACTTGTTACATCACAAACACCAAATATTGCCTGTTATGGCGCGTATATCTTAAATACACGTAACGGTCAAATTGATACGGTACTTGCAAAGATCACCGTTATGGCAACCGGTGGAGCCGGACATGTATATGCCACAACTACAAACCCAACCATTGCCACAGGTGACGGCATTGCGATGGTATACCGTGCCAAAGGGCATGTGAAGGATATGGAATTTGTTCAGTTTCATCCAACATCCTTATATAACCCCGAAGAACACCCGAGCTTTCTCATCACTGAGGCCATGCGAGGTTTTGGCGCCGTTCTTAAAAATCAATCGGGAGAGGAATTCATGCAAAAGTATGATACCCGAGGCTCCCTGGCTCCTCGCGACATTGTTGCACGTGCCATTGATAACGAAATGAAGATTCGAGGTGAGGATTTTGTTTACCTCGATTGCAGACATTTAGACAGAAAAGGATTTATTGAGCATTTTCCGAATATATACAACAAGTGCATACAAATGGGATTAG
>DAISHL010000081.1:0-7765 GCA_036822555.1 Bacteroidota bacterium
CTTGAAGAAGAAGGAAAGGTTATTTACAGGAATTTCATTACACTTTTGGATCTTAAGACAATCTAACAAAAAAGCCCCTCCGAATTGGAAGGGCTTTTGTTAGATAGAGTTGAAAAATTTATTGTTTGATGACTTTGATCACATCCAATGAGTTTTCAGATTTGATCCTCACCTGGTAAATACCATTCGCTAATTTCTCGATGTTCACCAATGTTTTAGGAGTGGTCGATCTTTCCGAATACACAACACGACCAGTCATGTCTAATATATCAATTTCCAGAGATGTGGCATTAGTTGATTCGATAATGAATGCACCCGAGTTAGGGTTAGGATAAACTGAAATTCCTTTCGATGTTTTTGAAGCCTCATCAATGCCGGTACAGTTGGCCACAATTACAGTAGCACTTGCCGAGCTAAAGCATCCTGTAGCAGCATCTGTGTATGTATATACAGGTACAAAGGTTCCAGGGTTTGCAACACTTAACAAACTGCCAGTAACAGCTGCACCGCTATACACACCACCTGAAGGAGATCCGTTCAAAGCAATACTTCCCGGTAGAGAACAAATGGTAGAAGCACCTGCCGTTAAAGCAACAGTAGGGTTGGCATTGGCACCAACAGATAATGTAGCAGACTGACTTACATTACATAAGGTTGAAGTGGCAGTTACCGAATAAACTGTTGTTACGCTAGGCGACACCAGGATCACCGGCGTGTTGGCAGATGTACTCCATGTATAAGTATTCATACCTGAAGCGGTCAATGTTACTGTAGATCCAGCACACACGGCAGAGCTTGAAGAAACAGCATTCAAGGTAGGTGAAGGATTAACGGTAACACTCACAGAGATCACCGAACTTGCACCACAAGCATTGCTTGCATTGGCAAAATAAACTGTATTGCTTGTTAATGCAGGAGTAATAAATACAGATCCAGTGGCAATAGCGTTACTAGGTGTAGATGTTGCAAACCAGTTGGTTGTAGCAGAAGAGTTAGAGGTCAATGTTGCAGAGTTACCTGAACAAATAGACACGTTATTGATAGTAGGTGTTGATGGAGCGGCAGTACATCCTGTGGTACAAGTGATGTTGGCTGACCAGCCCGAATACACAACAGAACCGTCAGAGAAGAAACGTAAGGTCAATACACCTAAGCTGTTTGTTGCAACGATATTTGGAGGAGCCGTTGTTGAATAGGTTCCTATCAATGGAGCAGAAGTGTTGGCACCATCGTAGATCTCTAAATAATCGCAGCAAGTTTCAAGAGAGAAAGTTGTAAATGCCAATTGAACACTTGCATTTGGTGTAGATGGAACAATGGTTAATGTATAGTTCTCATTGTCCTGATAATTATTCAAATTACCACCGCTATCATACAATGTGCCACCGCAAGCTGTGATGGTTCCGTTTGTCATTGTGTAACAGTTGCTAGGAGTATATGATATAATAGAAGTTGTAGCAGAAAGAGCACTGATCGTACATGTACTTACCATTTGGTAGAATGTAAGGTTAGCTGCAGTTGCTGTGAAATTAGGTGCTGTTCCTCCAGGCATGTTGGTCCACGGACCTGAAGCGCTTGGAGCAGATTGCCATTGGAACGTCATACCAGAAGCTACGGTGTATCCTAAACCATTCAGGTTGAATACGTCGCTGATACATCCTGTTGGCGTTGAAACAGCAGCTGTACCTGAGTTTGGCGCACCACTACAAGGTACTGCAGCAGTAATATTGATACAATAGTCTTCTGTTTCACCCCATGTGTAAGAACCTGTCGGACCAGGAACAGTACCTTCTACTGCAACAACACGCATACGAGTGGTACCTACGCTTGCTGTAATAGGAATAGTGATATTACCAGTGTTGTTTCCTTGAATAGCATTGGTTGTGTTGTATGCTAATTCACCCGGATCAGTGAATAGACCGTTTTGGTTATAATCTATGTAAATGTCAAATTCCATTCCGAACCAACCACCGCAAGTATTGATGTCAATACCAAAAGGAACACTTTGTCCTTGCATTACTGTTGGCGCAGGAACAAACCCCGCATAATTAGAATATCTGTTCAATAACGAACCAGGACCAGGGGCAGTGGTTGTACATGTACTTGGGTTGTTCAATGTACCGAAGTTTACATTCCAGATCTCTTCATCACCGGTTGATGTTGCACCAGACGACCCGTAATTATTACAGATACATGGTCCGGGATTAACAACCGAGAATGTTACTACTGAAGTTGTAGCAGATTGCGAACTCACAGTACATGTTGTTACCATTTGATAATAGGTGGTAGATGCAGCGGTAGTTGTGTAAACAACTGTAGAAGCACTAGGAATGCTGGTCCAAGGACCAGAAGCACTTGGTGCAGATTGCCACTGATATGTTAAACCTGAAGCAACGGTTAAACCTGTTGCATTCAATGTAATGGTGCTGTTAGGACAAGCAGTTGGTGTTGAAATGGTTGCGGTACCTGAGTTCGGAGCACCAGAACATCCAACAGCTGCAGTGATATTCACGCAATAGTCTTCTGTTTCACCCCAAGTGTATGAACTGGTAGGAGTAATTGCAGATGGCGTACTAGTCTCAACATTGATCACACGCATTCTGGTTGTTCCAACCACTGCGCTTAGAGGAATAGTAATGATACCGGAAACAATGTTCGGGCCGTTGGTGGCTGTAGGAGTTAAATACGCTTGTTCCCCTACATCAAGGAAACTGCCGTTTTGGTTATAATCAATATAAACTGCAGTAGAGTTGTTGTAATTTCCTCCGCAGGTCCCAATTTGTAAACTGAAAGAAACCGGTTGACCCTGCATTACGTTCGGTGCAGCAATGAAGCCGGTATAATTGCTGTATCTGTTCTGTATCGAACCGATGCCAGGAGCTGTGGTTGTACAAGAGCTTGTGCTGTTAAGAGTACCAAAGGTCACATTCAGGATCTCTTCATCGGCTGTTGAAGTAGCAGCGGATGATGCATAACCGCCGCAAACACAAGGGCCAGGGTTAACAACAGAGTAAGAAACTACTGTTGATGTTGCAGACTGACTGCTTGCGGTACACGTAGTAACGATCTGGAAATATGTTGTTGAAGAAACTTGAGTAGTGAAGTTAGCCATTGTAGCGCTTGGGATGTTTGTCCATGGGCCAGAAGCACTTGGCGACGATTGCCACTGGAACTGAAGGCCAGACGCAACACTTAGACCACTTGCATTTAATGTAAATGTTGTATTAGGACAGCCGGTAGAAGATGAAATAGAAGCAGTTCCTGAGTTTGGCACACCGGTACACAATGCAGGAGGAGCCCATCGGTAATTCTGACCTACGTTTGGAGTAAGACTTGAATTAAAATTTGCCAGAGCTGTGTTTAATGTGCCTGCAATAGATGTTGACCATGTGATTGAGGTATTGATGTTCCTGTTGTTGAAATCAGAATTGGTCATGCCTCTTAAGCCTGTTTCGCCAGAACCTACGTTGGTGGTGGTAAATGTTCCATAAACAACATTAATGTGGTTTGTGGTTTCCGAAAGTCTGATCTGAAAATCGAAACTATCACCTGTTGAAGCGAACATTCTGTATTGTGTGAATTGCACAACAAGAGTTCTGTTTGGGGCAGAACCGATCGTTTCTGCTCTCAATTCTGAACCGGCCTGACCCTGAAGGTCTCTTCCTAAAGCAGAGATCTTGTTTTGAAGGATAGCCGGAGCTCCAGATGTTGATGAGATCGGATTGTATGAACTTCCCGAAAGATCCAATGGATTTGGGACAAGAGTTGACTGCCCTAGACCTATCCATCCATTGTTGCTTATTCCAAAAACATCATAAGTGTTTCCGTTGAAAGTAAAATTGAAGCCAATTGGCATTCCAGGGCCTGTAGAAGTAAAGCCTCCTGTAGGAATGGCTGGATCAACAAAGTATTCGTCATCACTTGTTGTTGTACCAAATACGGTACCGCCGGTTATTGCCGAGTACGTTCCTCCAAATTGAGTGAACGGATAACCGGAAACCTGAGCTTTGGCTTTAAAACCAAGAATGGTCAAACCCAATAAAAAAATGCTTGCAAAAAAATTTCTCTTCATAGTGTAAAATGTGAAAGTCAAATTTAGGCTAATTTTTCATTGTATTACCGTTAAAAAGTTAATAATGTTATAATCCTATACCACCCAATTTTTAAGTACTTTCATGGTGGTGAAACCCAAAATTTTAATAGTTCGTTTTAGTTCAATTGGTGATATTGTTCTAACTACACCGATTATTCGTTGCATCAAGCGCCAAATGCCAGATTCAGAGGTGCATTTTGTAACCAAGGCCTCCTTTGCAGAGGTGCTGAAACACAATCCATACATTGATAAATTACTTGTGTTTGAAAAGGATATGAATGAGATCATACCGGGTTTAAGAACTGAGAAATACCATACGATTGTTGACCTTCATCATAACCTGCGAAGCATGCGATTGAAACTGGCATTAGGAGTTAGATCCTATTCGTTCAATAAACTTAATTTTCAAAAGTTCATTGCAGTCAATTTAAAGAAGATCAACGCGCTTCCGCAAAAGCATATTGTAGACAGGTATTTTGAAACGGTTAAACCATTGGGTGTTGTTAATGATGGAGCAGGGCTTGATCATTTCATTGGTGAAGAAGATCTGTTTTCTATCAAAGATAAATTCAGTGCATTGAACTCTTCCAATTATATTGCCTTGGTGGCCGGAGGTTCTTATTTCACAAAGCAAATACCTCTTAATAAACTGATCGAGATCTGTTCTTCATCCCCAAAACAATTTATTTTATTGGGTGGAAAAGCGGATGCAGCCATAGGGAATGAATTATCAAAAACATGCCCTAACGTGATCAATGCCTGTGGCGCTTTGACGCTCAACCAAAGTGCATTCGTATTAAAAGGAGCTGAGTGTGTGATCAGTTCAGACACCGGGCTCATGCATATAGCAGCAGCCTTCAAAAAGAAAATATTTTCCATATGGGGAAACACAGTGCCTGAGTTTGGCATGTATCCTTACTTGCCTGGTGAGGGAAGTAAGCAATTAGAGGTAAAAGGCCTTCAGTGCAGACCATGCAGTAAACTGGGTTATAAGAAATGTCCGCGAGGTCATTTCAACTGTATGAACATGATCGATATAAAGGAGATCAGTCTTTAAGGAACAATGCTTTTAATTCGGTAGCTTCCTCCGGTTTAATACGTCCAGCAAGGATCAATGACAGTTGTCTTCTTCTTAGCGCGCTTTCAAAGCGTTTCTTTTCTAATTCAGTTTCAGGAACAAGTTGAGGTACCGGTAAAGGTGCGCCATTCTGATCGATGGCTACAAAGGTAAGTATCGCTTCGTTGCATTTTGTTTTTTCTCCGGTCACAGGGTTTTCTACCCATACATCCACTAATACTTCCATACTGCTCGAAAAGGCCCTGCTCACTTTTGCTTCAAGAGTAACCACACTATTTTGTTTAATAGGGTTGTCAAATGAAACATGGTTTATAGCAGCAGTTACTACTACCCTTCCGCAATGTCTTTGCGCGGCAATGGCAGCGGTAATATCTACCCACTGCATTAGTTTACCACCAAATAGATTTCCTACGTGGTTTGTGTCGTTTGGTAATACAACTTCGGTGTTAATGGTGAGCGATTGCGATGAGGTTTTCGACTTCATATGATATTTGTCTGTTAGCACAAATTTAATGTATTAAACTGACTTATATAGATTATCTTTGAGGCATGAATTTTCTTTACATAAAAGCCTTACACATTGTGTTTGTGGTATCGTGGTTCGCTGCCTTATTCTATATTGTAAGATTGTTCATTTATGCAACGGATGCTCAGGGGAAAGATGAAGTTGCAAGGCCAATACTTACACAACAGCTTCTTACCATGCAAAAGAAGTTGTGGTACATCATAGGTTGGCCTGCTGCCATTGGCACACATGTGTTTGGATGGTGGATGATCATTGCAAATCCTTCGTATTATCTGGCACAGCCGTGGATGTGGATCAAGATCATTGTGGTGGGCCTGCTTACCTTTTATCATTTGCAATGCCAGAGGATCTTATCTCAACAGCGCATGGGAGTTTATAAATTCAGTTCATTTAAATTGCGTCTTTTTAATGAGCTTGCAACTGTGTTCCTTGTATCCATTGTGTTTTTGGTGGTTGTAAAATCTAAATCAGGATTGTTGTGGGGGCTGTTAGGGCTTTGTGCCTTTGCTGGTGTGTTGGTGCTTTTGGTGTATTTGTACAGAAAAACTACGGCACAGGATAATCAGTTGCAACAAAATGCACAACCTAAGCTCTCTGATGAAACAGAGAAACCTCAAGGTAATTGATCTAAGTACAGATCAATTGTCGGATTTGATCCAGGCAGTAGGGAAATTTGATTTTATTTCAGAAAGGTAAGTTTGGGCCTCGTCCTTGCTGTTGAATCCCGCACAACTAACAACATGCATCCCTTTATTGTTCACCCCTGTGATAGATGCACTGATGTTTTCCTTTTTTAACTTGTGCACCATTTTTTGAGCATTGTCCTTTAAAGAAAAACAACCAAGTACAATTTGGAAGCGACCTTTAATATTATTACAAGAACTATTGGATGTAGATCCTTTTATCTCATTTGAGGAGGATGAATTCACATTAACAGCAAGTGTCTTTGAATTCAGTTCAACAACTGCATATCCATTGGCATTAGTGATATAGGGCTTTATCTCATTCTCAACAGGCATTAATGTAAGTTCGCTATAATCTGCCTTTTTGTAAGTGCTTGCAGTTCCTGAATTGAAAATCCCTGACAATAGCGGACCCTCATTTTTGTTAATGGTGATCAGTGCAGAAAGTGTAAAGAAGAGGATCGAACCACCAAGCGCTATGTAGGCTAGTGGCTTAAAGTTTCTTTTTCTTTTTACCGGCAATTCGGCTTTAGTGGTAATTTCAGCGGTGCGGTCAATGAACTCAGCAACTTTTGCCGGTTCCTGAACAATGTCCTCTTTAGGAAGCTCGTTCAGGATCACAGGACTTAAACCAAAACTGTCAAGTAGTAAATTTGTATCGTTCTTTGGTTCAAAACCAATATTGCCTTCAAGGTCAAGGTAAAAGAAGCCAAGATCGTCAAGTGTTAATCTGCGTTTGGCTTTCAAAACCTGCTGACAGTAGTCGCTAAATTCAGTAATGTGAGTTAATGCTGTTTCTGAATATATCTGTAGCTCGTTTTGCAGCCGCAACATAAGAACCCCATCGTTCTGACGTAATTGTTTGTTAAAAGAAATGATCTTGCCCGGTGGTGTTAAAATGTTCTTCTCTACCAGATACCTTGAGAAATGGACCTGAGTAACAAAGCCGCCAAAACCAGGTAATACCACGTATTCCTGTTCATGCAAGAGTTCCTTTACACCTTCAACTATTTTCTTTTGTACGTTCATTAAAACGGGACAATAAATATACGCTTGTTTTATCAAATATTATCTAATCGCAGTGCATTTTGACGTATATTTTTTAAAAAACTATTAAAACAGTTCAAACGTATGGTTATCAGATAAAGATTGTGATATTTTGCCGGGAAGTTCAAAATCAGGGCTCATATTGCAGTACTTTTTCTGTTTGCTTTCAACTTATTGGCTTTCAGTCAAAAGGATGAAATGGATTGCAAAGAGATCGTTTTGAAGAGTTTAAAATCCATTGAAGAAGTAAAAAGCCTTAAATATCATTTAAAGATCAAGGAACGGGGCAAAAAAGGGTTCAATGATTATGAAAGCTCTGTAAAATTTCAAAAGAAGCC
>DAISHL010000082.1:0-7749 GCA_036822555.1 Bacteroidota bacterium
GTCAATAGATAACAATATAGGCTGCTGACAGGCAACTAAGAAAACAGAAAGTATGAAAAGGATTATTCTCAAAGTATAAATTTAATACTCACATTTCTTAGGCGGTCTTGGGAAAGGGATCACGTCACGGATATTGGTCATTCCTGTAACAAACAACACCAAGCGCTCAAAACCCAGTCCAAATCCGGCATGCGGACAAGCACCAAAACGTCTTGTGTCTAAATACCACCATAGTTCTTCAGCCGGGATTCCCATTTCTTTCATGCGTGTTTCAAGTTTTTCTAATCTTTCTTCACGCTGACTTCCACCAACGATCTCACCAATTCCCGGGAACAAGATGTCCATTGCTCTTACCGTTTTACCATCATCATTCTGGCGCATGTAAAAGGCTTTGATGTTCTTAGGGTAATCTGTAAGTATCACAGGTTTTTTGAAATGTTTCTCCACCAAATAGCGCTCATGTTCACTTTGAAGATCAACTCCCCACTCATTCACTAAATACTGGAATTTCTTTTTCTTGTTGTGGTTACTTTCCTTAAGAATGTCAATGGCCTCTGTGTAGGTGATACGTTCAAAATTATTCTCCAGACAGAACTTCAACTTTTCTACCAGGCTCATTTCGCTGCGTTCGTTCTGTGGTTTTTGTTTTTCTTCTTCAAGCAAACGTTGAGATAAGAATTCTATATCATCTCCACATTTTTCAAGTGCATAAGCGATCACATGTTTAAGTAATGCTTCTGCAAGATCCATGTTGTCATTCAGGTCATAGAAAGCCATTTCCGGCTCTATCATCCAGAACTCAGCTAGGTGTCGCGTGGTGTTCGAATTCTCTGCCCTAAAGGTTGGTCCAAATGTATAAATATCACTGAATGCCATGGCAGCCAGTTCGCCTTCAAGCTGACCTGATACAGTTAAGTTAGCAGGTTTACCAAAGAAGTCCTGTTTATAATCAATTTCACCATTTTCAGTTTTTGGCGGATTGGCAATATCAAAATTCGTGATGTGGAACATTTCACCCGCACCTTCAGCATCGCTCGAAGTGATGATGGGTGTATGTATGTACACAAAGTCTCTCTTCTGAAAGAAATCATGAATGGCGAAGGCCAGCGCATTTCTAACGCGGAATACAGCTCCAAATGTGTTGGTTCTGAATCTTAAATGGGCAATTTCCCTGAGGAATTCCAAGCTGTGCTTTTTAGGCTGAAGCGGAAACTTCTCGGCATCACTATCACCAAGGATCTCTAACTGTTTGCATACCAACTCAACAGTTTGCCCTTTCCCCTGCGAAGCGATCAAGGTGCCCTTAACACTCAAGCAGGCGCCGGTGGTGATGCGTTTCAGGGTTTCTTCAGGAGTATTCGTGAAATCTACAACGATCTGCAAATTATTATTCGTAGAACCATCGTTCAAGGCAATAAATTGATTGTTACGGAATGTTCTTACCCATCCTTTCACAAGAATTTCCTGATTGGTAGGGTTGGTATTAAGTACGGCCTTAATTTTTGTACGTTGCATGATTCAGTTTTTAGGAGAACAAATTTGCGAAAAAAGAGCTAATATGAGAAATATTCGTGGCTATTTCTTAAAGAAGAAATACACGGCCCCAAGCAAGAACACAAACCCAATGACATGATTCCATTTGAGAGCGTCTGTTTTAAAAACCAAGAGAGTGAAGATGACAAATACGGATATGGAGATCACTTCCTGTATGAGTTTTAATTGCCACATGTTGTATGGACCATCATTGATACTCGACCCAATTTTATTGGCGGGCACCATCAGGCAATATTCCAGCAGCGCTATGCCCCAGCTGATCAGGATCGTCGTGGTCATTCCGGCATTCTTCAGAATGGAAATGTCTTTAAACCGCAAATGACCGTACCAAGCGATGGTCATAAAGGTATTGGATGCGATCAATAGCAATATGGTTGTTAAACTGCGAGGCATATTAAAAACCGGTGTATTTTCTGAAAAGTTTAATGGCCATGGCAAGCAAAATTATTCCGAATACTTTCTTGATGATGGCAATACCTCCAACACCAAGGAAATTCTCGATCTTACTTAAAAATTTGAGTACCACATAAACAACAATCACATTGAGTATGATCGCAATGATGATAGATAGTAAATTAAATTCCGCACGTATGGAAAGCAAGGTGGTTAAAGTACCTGTGCCCGCTATTAAAGGAAAGGCCAGGGGTACAACGCTTGCGGTAGCAGGCATGGTTTCTTTGGAGATCTGAATACCCAGGATCATTTCAAATGCCACTATGAACAACAAGATGGAGCCGGCAATAGCAAAATCGGTTATTTGAATGCCAATAATGTCGAGAATGGCGTTACCAACAAATAAAAAAGCCAGCATAATTCCAAGAGATACCCAACTTGCTTTGGCAGCATTGATCTCTCCAACTTTTTGTTTCAATGAGATGATCACAGGTATCGACCCAATGATATCTATAACTGCGAATAGTACCATGGAAACCTTCAGGATCTCTACAATATCAAAATGCAAATTCATGACATAAAATTACATAAAAGGCCAGTTGGCCATGGTTCAAGTTTTCAAGTGTGTAACGTTAACAATTACTAGCGTTATTAAACAGGGTTATTAGGCTTGTCATTAATTTTAAGGTGTTTGTTAAAGCGACTAGTATATTCAATTCTTTGTGTGTTATGGGCATTGGTCTTTAGTACTCAAACTTCTAAACAAACTCAACCCACGCGTATTTTATTTGTATTTGATGCCAGCAAAAGCATGGTGAATCTGCATGAGGGATCAACCCGCATGGAAGGCGCTAAAAAATTATTTTATCAGTTCCTTGACACACTTGGTAAACAAAAGAATTACCAGTATGAACTTCGCAGGTATGTGCATACTGTAAAGTATCCGCCGGGAGATTGCAAGGACAGTAGGCTTGTTGTGCCATTCAGCGCTAAAAGTAACCTCGAACTGATCAAGCAGAAGGTTGCTGCAGCAAAACCAACCGGGATCACGCCAATTGAACATTCACTCACAGAGGCCGCCAATGATTTTCCTGATGCAAAGGCAAAGAACATAATCATTTTGATCACCGATGGAATTGAGGAATGCGATGGCGATCCCTGCGCGGCAAGGCAGAAGCTGATGCAAAAAGGCATTGTATTCAAACCGTTCATTGTAGGTATTGGCTTAAGCCCTGAACAGATCAAAACATTTGAATGTGTTGGTACGTATTTTGATTTTGATGATGATAATGTTTTCAATGATATCACGCAGATCATTAAGAATCAGAAGTTGAAGAAAACATCTGCACAGGTGAATTTGCTGGATATTAAGGGAAAGCCCACGGAAACAGATGTGAACATGACCTATTACGATGTATCAAGGAACTGTTATATGTATAACTTCATACATACACTGAACAAGAACGGGAACCCTGACACCTTATATATTGACGATTACCCGACCTACAAAGTGTTGGTACATACCATTCCTCAAAAGGAGAGTGAAGAAACAAAACTAACTGCAGGCAAGCATACAACCATACCAATTGAAACTCCGCAAGGAAGCATGATCATTACTCGCCCCAACGGGATCTATAATTTCAACGAAAAAGTGAAGTACATTGTGAGATATGCCAATCAATTGCAAACTCTGCATGTACAGTCGATCAACACCTTTGAGAAGTATATTGTGGGAACCTATGATATTGAAGTGTACACATTACCTCGCATCTATCTGAAAGATGTGAAGATCGAACAATCAAAACATAATGAGATCGTGATACCAAAGGAAGGCAGGTTACAGGTAAAAGGACTGGAGGCAGGTGACGGCACTATTTTCATGAAGAGAGACGGTAAGCTTGAAAGAGTGGCAAACCTGACCGCACTAACACAGCAAACATTCTATTTGCAGCCAGGCAATTACCAGATCGAATGGCGTCAAAAGTCCTTGAAAGGCAGTATCTATACCATCGAGAAAAAATTCACCATGATCGCCGACCAGATAACCGTAGTGGAATTGTACAAGTAATTCGTAAAAAAACACGCTGTTTTTTAAATGTAAGTGTTTGTAAATCAAATATATAATCTAAAATTGTAAATTATAGCCTATTATGCTATATTTGCACCCTTAATTAAAAAACGTATTTATTTAAATTGTTATGCAAAACAAAGGAGCAATAAAAATATTTGCCTTGTTACTTACCTTGGCTTGTATTTTTTATTTATCGTTCACATGGGTTACGCGAGGCGTAGAATCGGAAGCTGCAGAATATGCTGAAGGTATTGTAAATGGCGCAAAGTACAAGAGTGCTGCCAAGGATCTGGCTCAGGGCAATGCCTCAAAGGAGCAAAGTATCCTTGATTCCATGAAGGTAGCGCTTACCGATCGTTATTTGGATTCAATGAAAAAGGAAATTGTGTATGACCTTATCGTTGCCGAATATACCTATGATGAATGTAAGAAGAACGAGTTGAATCTTGGTTTGGACTTACGTGGTGGTATGAACGTAACCCTTGAGGTATCAGTGATGGATATCGTTAGAGGTTTATCAAACGGAAGCACAGATGTTCAATTCAATCAGGCATTGGATGAAACTCAAAAGAACTTAGGGGTAAAGAACAATGATGATTTTATCACCTTGTTTGAAAAGACCTATAAGCGTATTGCTCCTAACGGACGTTTAGCACCTATTTTCCAAACAGTAGAGAACAAAAGCAAGATCACTTACAATACCCCTAACGAAGAAGTAATTGCTTTCTTACGTGAAAAGGTAAGCGAGTCGATCGGTAATGCAGAGAAGACATTCCGCAGCCGTATTGACCGTTTTGGTGTAACTCAGCCGAACATTCAGAAGCTTGAGGCAAGTGGCCGCATCTTGGTTGAATTACCTGGGGTTAAGGATAAAGAACGTGTGCGTGACCTTTTACAAGGAACAGCAAACCTTGAGTTCTGGGAAACATATGAGAATGCTGAGATCGCTCAGTTGATGGATAAAGCGAATTTAGCTATCCGTCAGACCTTATATCCTGAGACCATTGTAGCAGTTAAGGATACAACAAAAGTTGATTCAACTGCAACTGCAGATGTAAAAGCTGATTCATTAGCAAAAGCTGATTCAGCAAAACTTGCCGCTGCCGCTGCACCAACTGTAAATCCACAGGATACCGCTTTGAAGAATTTTATCAAGCGTAACCCATTATACTCAATGTACTCTCCATTGCGCCCTTCAATCATTTTTGATGAAAAGGGTAATCCAAAGCAATATGCTGAAGGACCTGTTGTAGGTCGTTCTTATACTAAAGATGACACAGCAAAAGTGAATCAGTATTTAGCTATTGCCAAAGCAAAAAACATCTTCCCTTCAAAACTAAAATTCATGTGGAGCTCTAAAGCTGTAGAGCAAAAAGATGAATCAGGTAAAGTTGTAGGAAATTATTTCGAGTTATTCCTTATCAAACAAACAGATGCGAAAGGTAAGGCTGCTTTAAGTGGTGATATCATTACTGAGGCGCGTAAAGATTACGATCAACGAAGTGGTGGTGTGCCATTGATTAGCATGAGCATGAACAGTGAAGCTGCTCAGAAATGGAAGACCATTACCGGTGCCAACAAAGGAAAGAGCATTGCCATTGTTATGGATAACATGGTGTTCTCTGCACCTCGCGTAAATCAGGAGATCGCAGGTGGTCAATCACAGATCACAGGAAACTTTACTGATTCTGAAGCTGACGCTTTAGCGGCCATTTTGAGTGCTGGTAAATTGCCTGCTCCAGCGCGTATCGTTGAAGAGAATATTGTTGGTCCAACATTGGGTCAGGAAGCTATCAGCTCAGGGTTGATGAGCTTTGTTATCGCTTTAGGAGTTATCTTGTTATTCATGGCTGCGTATTACAGTAAGTCAGGTTTGGTAGCAAACGTTGCGCTTGTGCTTAACATGTTCTTCGTGATGGGTGTGCTAACCTCACTCGGTGCGGTATTAACATTACCAGGTATTGCCGGGATCGTATTAACCATAGGTTTGGCGGTGGATGCTAACATCTTGATCTTTGAACGTGTGCGTGAAGAATTGGCATTAGGTAAGAATACATCTATTGCTATCAAGGAAGGTTTCCGTCACGCCATGAGTTCTATCATTGACTCGAACGTAACTCTATTATTGTTAGGTATCATTCTTTATGCATTTGGTAGCGGTCCGGTACAAGGTTTTGCAACTACCTTATGTGTTGGTATCATCGCATCTTTATTCTCAGCGATCCTGATCACTCGTGTGATCTTCGAATGGATGTTGGAGCGTAAAATGGAAATTCCTTTCGATACTACAGCAACACGTAATGCATTCAAGAACGTTTCATTTGATTTCGTAGGAAGACGTAAATTGTATTATGCGATCTCAACAGTGATCATCATTGCAGGTACTGTGATGTATTTCAAGCATGGTGGATTGAACTTAGGTGTTGATTTCAAAGGTGGACGTACTTATCAGGTCCGTTTTGAGAAGGACATGAATACCGAGGACATCAAACAAGCTCTTGCTGCTTCGTTTGAAGGTGCACCTGAAGTTAAAACATTAGGAAGCGCTAATCAGGCTAAGATCACTACAACATACAAGGTGTCAGATAACAGTGCTACAGCCGATTCAGATGCAGAGGCTGCGTTGAATAAAGGCTTAGCTAAATTGAACACAAAATATGAAGTAATGTCGCAACAAAAGGTTGGTCCAACCATTGCAACTGACATTGTTTATGGTGCTTATGGCGCTATCTTGTTCTCTTGTATCATGATGTTCATTTATATCGTTATCCGTTTCCGTAAATGGCAATATGGTTTAGGTTCAGTAGTGGCCTTATTCCATGACGTGTTAGTGGTATTATCGTGTTACACAATATTTGATGGCATCGTTCCTTTCTCACTAGAGATCGGACAGGATTTCATCGCGGCCATCTTAACCGTTATGGGTTATACCATGACTGAGACTGTGGTTGTGTTTGACCGTATCCGTGAAAGACTTTCAGAAAGCGGAAAAGCTGATGTGTTTGGCGAAGAGCGTAACAAATTGATCAATTACGCATTGAACAGTACCTTAAGCCGTACTATCCTAACTTCATTGACCGTATTCTTCGTACTATTGGTGATCTTCATCTTTGGTGGAGAAAGTATCCGCGGATTTATTTTCGCCTTGTTGATCGGTCGTATCATTGGTACTTACTCATCATTGTGTATCTCAACTCCAATAGTTGTTGATTTTGATAAGAAGAAGTAATTAGAAACTATCTATAGAACAAAAAAGCCCGCACATGCGGGCTTTTTTTTATGAAAGTATTTGATCGATTTATTTTTTTAAACCATCCCACCCCTGCGCTTTTAATTCCGCCACAGTTCCGGATTTTGTGACCAGATGTTTTCCTTTCCCTTCATTGGTCATGTGTCCTATGATAGAGAAATCCGGAAGGTTCTTTACTTTGTCATAATCCTTCATGTCAATAGTGAACAGCAATTCATAATCCTCGCCTCCGCTTAAAGCACACAATGTAGGATCTAAATTGAATTCACGAGCTGTTTCATACGTTAACGGGTCAATTGGGATCTTTTCTTCATACAATTCAACACCCAATTTTGATTGCTTGCATAAATGCAGGATCTCAGATGCTAAACCATCACTAATATCGATCATTGAGGTAGGTTGAAGATCAAGTTTAGCAAACTGTTCAATAATGTCTTTTCTTGCTTCAGGCTTTAATTGTCTTTCCAAAATATTATCTTTC
>DAISHL010000083.1:0-7725 GCA_036822555.1 Bacteroidota bacterium
TTGCAAGATCTTAAAAAGGAGATCAGTGCTCAACCCGGTAATTTCACCAGCTGGTTCAAGTATGTTATGGAGAATGTGTTTTTAAACATATCGCCAATTCTGTTGATCCGAAGAATTACTTTTTACTTCCATTTAACAAAAACTTGCCACCAAAAGCAATAATCTAAACTAAATTCTTTAAATTAGGTAAACATAACATTTACCTCATGAAAAAGCTGTTCGTTTTTTTGTTGTTAATGTCCTTATTTAAAAGTGTCTATTCTCAACTTCCTTATCTGAATGCATCCACAGGTAATCCTGGAGAATTTCCCATTGATAAGGATACCAACATGTATGGCTTTTACAATAATACCCTTTTTAAAATTGATAAAAACCAGAATGTACTCTGGAGAAAAGATTACACTGCAATTACGTTCTATGGATTGCTGCTAAGTAAAACAGGCAGCTTATATTTTTTTGATAAAGAAAATTTTGGAAAAATGGATCCGGATGGAAATCCTATATGGACGAAGAACATTGCAGGAATTGATGCCATATACTCAGGCACAGTAAGTGGAACACATACGGTAAGCTGCAATAGACTATTTTTAGACAGAAATAACGATCTTATCCTTTCCGGATCTACAAAGGCCGGGTCTGTTGATTCAGACAATGGTTTTATTTTAAAAACCGATACCAATGGCAATACTAAATATCTCAAAATGATAGGCGCTTTATATTCGCCATCAACTTATTTTCAAGTTGTCAATGATAGCTCAGGATTTTATAAATTAAACCGATTTGGCCCGGGAAGTCACCCTGTATTGAGTGGATCTATAGCAAACACAATTTTCAAAATTACTTATAATGAAACTGATGATACCTTAATAAATTATATACCCATATTTAGCAATACCTATGGGAATTATTTGATGGGATGGTCAATATTAAAGTCAAAACTGAATACCGATTTTTATTTATATGTAAGTTATAGACCAGGTGCAATAGGAAATACACTTGATGTAACGATGGCGAAATACAATTCAAGCGCTAAAAAGTTGTGGACCACACGATTTGAGGGCGGCCCTGGTTTTCCTTCCACAGGTGCAACAGAAAATTATAAAGGGCAAACATTATGTCAGTTTGTATTCGACATCAATGGCCCTACAAGAAAAATTGCTGTTGCTTCCATAGACACCAATGGAGTTACAAATGGCATTTGCCAAACAACTTATAGTTACTCAAACTGGCAAAACCCTTGGGGATCTGTCAGGCTCCAAGGATTAAAAAACAACACTTTTTTACAGGAACATATTCCACAAAACGCTGCTGTGCGCCCTTTAAAGCTCATGAAACTCAAGTTTACCCCTCCTTCAACATGTATTTCAACCTTATCGTGTGGGTATACTGTAACGCCAGGTTCAACACCAACTAGCTTTACTGCATTTTGCACTATTAATCCGGTAAATTCCCATACCATAAATTCTATCACAACAAGTTTTTCACTCATGCCAATGACCATATATTCAACGAGCTGCACAATGAATGATGTTGGTATTGCTGAAAATAACCAGGATGCTAAAATCATTAAACTCTACCCTAACCCTGCTTCGCACATTATTAAATTCGAGCTTGAAAATTCAGAATCAATGGATCAGGTTCATGTTTTGGATGTGAATGGTAAGATCATCAAAACACAGTTGAAGTGTACCGAAATTTCGGTAAGTGATCTTAAGCCAGGAATATATTTCCTACAGTTGAAACGCAACGAAAAGGACTTTTATGGGAAATTCGTGAAAGAATAATTTAAAACTTCAACTCCTTCACTGTCCAGGCTTGGGGCTTATCATTGAAAAGCACTTTAGTTTTGCCCCACACCAATTTGAACAGGTCTGAATCACGGTAGGCATTCACATGTGCCTCAGAACGCCATAAACTATAAGTAAATAAAACAGAAGGGTCATTCTCATCTTGCAGCAACTCCACATGGGAACATCCTTCAAAGTCGCGTATGCGGGTCCAGTTAGCCTTGAATATCTCTTTGAACTCCTCAACCTTATTAGGCTGAAAACTCATTTTTACAATTCGCTTAATCATTGAACTCGATCATTAAGTTAAAATCAAACTCCTTGCCTATCTGGCGAGGATGCAGCATCTGGTAAGCACTCTTGCCATTGATGGCGATCTCCAGCAAACCAAAGGTATTGAACAAGGCAAGTGCATCGCCAAATCGCACATCATCGTACGTATCGCTGATCTTTGTGATCACAGTACCTGGCAAAATGATGGAAAAACTTCGGTTGCCTTTGGCCTTCATGAATTCATCCTTACTGATGTTGGTGATCACATTGCCAAAATCATCTACATAAATATTCTTGCCGCGCATTTGATTGGCATTATGGTAGCTATTGAACTGAAAGGCCTTGTAAAAATCGTCGGTCTTCATAGCTATCTCCGACAAAGGCCTCTTATGCAATACATGTTGCGCAGCATCAATAAAAATATCTTTGAGATAGAACTTGTGTTTACTGTTGTCCTCAAAATAGATCTGGTATACGGGCTCATTAAATCCTTCATCGATCAAGGAGATAAGCCCATTATCCAAACAAATGATGTACTGTTCCTTGTATTTGGTGATCAAATACCTTGTGTTGTCTATTCCTTTGCTGTTCTGGTTCAGCTGACTATTATTCACAATAAGCTTTACAGCCACCAGATGAATGGTGCCATCAGGGAAATAATGCAGAGAAGTCTTTAAGATGAAGGCGGCATCCGAAATGGCATAGTTCCTAACGTCACTTGCAAGGTCAACGATCTTTACATCCGGGAATTTTGAATATAAACTTGCCTTGACGATGCCAAGATAAGGATCGCGGTAACCTAAGTCTGTTGTTAATGTAACGATGCTCACCTGTTCAAAAATAAATATTATTCTTAGGTAAGTTTTTTATAAAATTGAATTTGATTAACAGTTTTATAAACATTAACCCACTTCACATTGACAGAGAAACTAATTACGTTAGACAGCATTGACCCGGTTGAGATTTACGGCGTTAACGACGTTAAACTAAATATCATCAAAAAATATTTCCCGAAGTTAAAACTGATCGCCAGAGGATATTCATTAAAAGTACTTGGTGATGAGAGCGAGATCAGTCGTTTTCAGAAAAAACTCGACCTCCTTGTCGATTATTACCACAAGAGCGGTGTACTCACCGATTCAACAATAGAGCGTCTGCTAGGCCAAACAGGAGACAACATCATTGAAGCCAAAGAAGATACTTCTACCAGTGATATCATTGTGTTTGGCAATAACGGATTGGTTGTAAAGGCTAAAACTGAGAATCAACGCAAGATGATGCGTTCGATCGTGAAGAACGATATGATCTTTGCCATTGGTCCTGCCGGTACAGGTAAAACATACACTGCCGTTGCCCTGGCTGTAAAAGCATTGAAGAACAAGGAAGTAAAGCGTATCATACTAACCCGGCCTGCTGTTGAGGCTGGAGAAAACTTAGGATTTCTTCCGGGTGACCTTAAAGAAAAACTGGATCCATACATGCAGCCACTTTATGATGCCTTGTTTGACATGATCCCGAGCGACAAACTCAATCAGTATATCGAGAACCGAACTATACAGATAGCGCCATTGGCATTCATGCGCGGCCGCACACTCGATCATGCCTTTGTGATCCTTGACGAGGCGCAGAACACAACTGAAAGTCAGATGAAAATGTTCTTAACACGCATGGGCTCCAGTGCCAAGTTTCTGATCACAGGAGACACCAGCCAGATCGATCTCCCTTCGAAACAACCAAGCGGGCTGCTACAGGCCATGAGGTATCTGAAAAATGTAGAAGGGATCGATATCATTCAGTTAGACAATACGGATGTGATCCGACATAAACTTGTGAAGGCCATCATTGACAAATACGAATCAAGTACAAAATCCTGATTATTCCATTAAATTTGCAGTATGATCGATTTTATAAAATCTAAAATTCAAACCTCTGTAGATCTTAAGACATCGTTGTTGACCAACACTCATATTCTGAATGCAGTGAACGACGCAGTGATCAAGATCACCAATGTATACAAAAATGACGGCAAGGTGCTTTGGTGCGGTAACGGCGGAAGCGCTGCAGATGCCCAACATCTGGCTGCAGAACTAAGTGGCAGATTCTATTACGACAGACCACCTTTGTTTTCGGAAGCATTGCATGTGAATACAAGCTATACCACCGCAGTTGCAAACGATTATAGCTATGATGTTATTTATAGCCGACTTGTAAAAGCCATGGGTCGCAAAGGCGATGTTCTCATAGGACTAAGCACCAGCGGAAACAGCGGCAATGTGATCAAGGCATTTGAAGAAGCCCGACAAAATGGGATCACAACCATTGGTTTTACCGGAGAAACAGGTGGAAAAATGAAACCCTTGTGCGACATCCTCATTAATATCCCAAGCACCGATACTCCGAGAATACAGGAATGCCATATGCTACTCGGCCACACCATTTGTGAACTGGTAGAAATGGCCTTGTACCCGAAGAAATAATGATCACAACCGCTATCATACTAGCCGGAGGATTCGGAACACGTTTGCAATCAGTGGTTGCAGATGTTCCAAAACCAATGGCGCCTGTGAATGGCGAACCCTTTTTGAATTATCAACTTCATTATCTCAAACATTATGGCATAACCGATGTGATACTCTCTGTTGGCTATATGCATGAAAAGATCAGCACCTACTACAACAATGCATTCAATGGCATTCGTATTTCATGTGTTGTTGAGACCACTCCCCTTGGCACAGGCGGCGGAATTCGCAAAGCCCTTGAAAATTGCAGTGTAAATGAAGTGCTTGTATTGAACGGCGACTCTTTTTTTGATGTGAACCTTACCGACTTTCACACCTTCTATAAATCACATAACGCACAGTTCTCGTTATGTTTGCGTGAGGTTGATAATGCTGCACGTTACGGAACCATTGAACTCGACAACTCCAAAAGAATTGTGTCTTTCAAGGAAAAAGACCAGATAGAAAAAAAAGGGATCATTAATGGAGGGCTTTACATTCTCAACAAGGCATTGTTCTTGGAGAATACGCCTGCCAAAACAAATTTATCAATAGAAAAAGATATCTATGAAAAAGAACTGCTCTCATACAAGATATGCGTAATTGAGTCGAAGAGATATATAATAGATAAAGGCGTACCAGAAGATTACACCAAAGCACAACATGACTTTAAAGGATTTACATATAGATAAAAGCTGGACCCTGTTCCTTGACCGCGATGGCGTGATCAACAAGAAACTTGAAGATGATTACGTAAAGCACTGGGTAGAGTTCGAATTCATAGACGATGTGCTGCCGAATTTCAAAAAACTGAATGAGATCTTTGGAACCATTGTGGTTGTTACAAATCAGCAAGGTATTGCAAAAGGACTTTATACCAAAGAAGACCTGGAGATCATCCACAAGAACATGTTGTATGAGCTCAATTATTTCAAAGGCACTATTCACAAAGTATATTTCTCGCCCTATCTTGCTGCAGAAAATCACGCCTTTCGCAAGCCAAACATTGGCATGGCCCTTGAAGCGAAAAAAGATTTTCCGCATATAGATTTTTCAAAGAGCATCATAGTTGGCGACAGCTTGAGTGATATGGAGTTTGGACGTACAGCGGGAATGAGAACAGTATACATTCATGCCGAACCTGTCAGCAATGATAAAATAGATTTTCAATTTACCAGTCTGCCTGAGTTCATTAAACAACTCTGAAATGAAGGTCAGCATCATCACAGTAACATACAACAGTCAAAGTTTTCTTGAGCAGACCATTTGCTCGGTAACAGAACAATCTTACGCCAATATTGAATACATTATTGTTGACGGTGGATCAATTGATAACACCTTATCGATCATTGAAAAATACAGAACCCGTATCCATAAATTCATCAGCGAAAAGGACAGGGGGATCTATGATGCCCTGAATAAAGGAATTGCCATGGCTACCGGCGACATTGTTGGAATTCTTCATTCCGACGATTTCTATACCTCCAAGCAGGTCATCGCTCATGTAGTGGAAAAGATCATCTCTGAAGGCGCAGATGCGCTGTATGCAGACCTGAATTATGTTCAGCAGAACAATACTCAGAAGATCGTTCGCAAATGGCATTCCGGCAAATACAAGTCAGGAAGTTTTATCAACGGCTGGATGCCCCCTCACCCAACCTTTTTTGTAAAAAGAGAAGTATATCAAAAATTTGGCGCATTTGATCTCAATTTCAAGACCTCAGCAGACTACGAATTGATGCTTCGCTTGATCCATAAACATCAGATCTCAGTGTCTTACCTGAATGAATGTATTGTGAATATGCGAGTTGGCGGACAAAGCAACGTTAGCGTCAATAACCGCATCCTCGCGAATATTGAAGACCGAAAAGCATTGGAAGTTAATGGATTAACACCTCATTTTTATACCTTATGGCTTAAGCCATTGAGAAAGATCTCGCAGTTTTTTTAATCGAACCTTAGTGTTTTTATTGGTGTGATCTTTGTAAGGATCAATGTTGGCAGGAACAACATCAGAATGCATACTAAAGCTGTACCAACATTTAATAACAGATAGAACATCCAGCTCAGTTCAATAGCCACAGAATCCACATAATACGTGGCACTGTCGAGTTTCACCGGTTTAAAATAAAACTGCAATAAACATAGACCAATACCAATGATGTTTCCCCAGATCAAGCCTCTGGATAAAAGTTTCATGGAGATGTAAAAAAAGATCTTACGAACATTTGCGTTATTCATTCCCAGCGATTTGAGCATCCCCACCATGTTGGTGCGCTCAAGGATAAGGATAAGCAAAGCAGTGATCATATTTATGACCGCAACAAGAACCATGAGTACGATCACAATAACACCATTGATATCAAGTTTCTCGAGCCATAAAAAAATATTGGCAAATGACTCCTTGACACTCATCAATTGATAGGTTATGCCAACGTTCTCATTCAATACATCAAGAGTTTGATCAAGTTTCTTAAAATCTTTTACACGAACTTCAAAATTACCCACCATGGTTGAATCCCAATAGTTCAAACGCCTTAACTGTCTGATATCCGCAAATGTTAAATTATTATCGTAATCTGAGAACGAAGACCTGAAGATTCCACAGATCTTGAAATTACGTGAGCGTTGTTCAAATTTGATGTAGTTTGTGTTTTGCACAGAATCAAACATTTCACGTTGAACAATAAAATACACCAGGAATTTATCATTCACTTTCAGATCCAGTTTCGTGGCAAGATTTTCACTTATGAGGATGTCGTTGCTTGTTTCTGCAGATGTGAGCAGCGGAATGGTACCACTGATCAATTGGTCCTTCATGAAATCAAGGTCGTATCCGCTATCGATCCCTTTGATCATGACACCTTCATTCTCTGTTTTTGTCTTTACAATTCCGTTCTTGAATGCTGCCGCTTGAATATGTTTAATGTTTGGCAATTTCTTAAGATTTGCTAAACTATCGGCTGAAATGGTGATAGGTATTTGCTCACCATTGGAACCATAGGCCAAATTGCTGATCGTGACATCTGCCGCTAAACCAGTGATCTTTCTGGTGATCTCATTTTTAAATCCTAACACAATACTGATGGTAAGTAACATAACAGAGAGGCCGAGTATAATCCCTAAAATCACGATCTTTACAATAGGCTTTGATATGTGTCCCTGAT
>DAISHL010000084.1:0-7707 GCA_036822555.1 Bacteroidota bacterium
AAAACAATACCCTTTATGCTTATCTCTTCTTTCTGAAGAACTCTTTTATCAGTTCACTGCATTCTTTTTCCAAGACACCATGTAAAACCTCAGTATTGGGATGAAGAACCTGATGTTCAAGCAAGCCGAAACCTCGTTTTTCATCTTTTGCACCATAAACGACCTTGCTTATCTGTGACCATGCCAAAGCTCCGGCACACATCACGCAGGGCTCAAGAGTTACATATAAGGCACAATTGGTAAGGTATTTACCTCCTATAGCGTTGGCCGCACTTGTGAGCGCCTGCATTTCTGCATGTGCAGTAACATCCTTCAGCAATTCGGTAAGGTTATGTGCACGGACTATTATTTTATCATTGGCAACAATAACTGCCCCTACGGGCACCTCATCGTTATCAAAGGCTTTCCTCGCTTCCTTCAAAGCTTCCTTCATGAAATACTCATCAGTAAACAAAGGGGCTATTGACATGTGCAGGTTGGAATAGGTTTTAAAATATTGATATCATCAATTTGAGTGATCGTATCGCAATCATACATTACCAAATTGAAGTTATATTCGGCGGCATGTTCCTCTTGTGGCTGCACAAAATAGCTGCCACATGGTTCGCGCCTTACATCGCTCTGGTCATAATTGATCTCGAAATGACGCAAATAGATCTTTAACACATCGTTATTCATACGTAAGCAAGCCATTTTACACTTGGCTTTTTCACTCACCCTAAAATACTGAAATGCCAGTTCACGTAATTTCACTTCACCTGGTGAAGCACAACTTCTATTTCCGAACATTGCATAAACGATCAAAAGGCCTATGCCGAATCCAATACCGTAAAATCTTAACCTTCTCCAGAAATTCATATTATTTTTTTTCTTTTGCCTTTTGCATTGGATTAGTGCCTTTGCTTTGTCCACGTACCGGTGTGGTCTTTACCTTGAACACATCAAACTTGGTAGGCTCTGCCTTAATGTTCCAGGTATTGTTCTTTTCATTGATATCTGCGGTTTCCTTATACGGATCAAGCTGAATGGCTGCCACTTTCTTTGATTTCAAATAGGTTTTATAAACCTCTTTTTCATTCTTCCTCCACAAATTCACGTTCATTCTTTCAATTTCTTTGGTTCCATCGGCATAGATCCATTCAATAATTATAGGCATTACCAAACCGCCTTTGTTTGAGAATTTGATCTCGTAGATATAAGACCCATCCATTTTTGCAAAGGCAGTATCTGAATAGGTCTCTATATTCTCATAGCGGTCCTTTACTTCTTTGGTGATCTCTGTGCTTGGCTTATAATGGTAATAAAAATCGCGCAGGGTCGTATCCACGTCAACCAATGATTTCAACCCTTGTTCCTTATTCCTGATCTGAGTAATAGGCACAAACTCCTTTCTGGGAGGAAAACTATACATAGTGTCCATTTTAACAGGCAACACAGTTCCTTTGGTTACTTTAAAGGCTTTAACGGTATCAATGCTGATATCCACAGGGTCAGTATCAAAGAACCAACCTCGCCAAAACCAATCCAGATCTACGGCACTGGCATCTTCTAACGTTCTGAACAGATCAGCAGGCTCGGGGTGTTTGAAGGCCCAACGGCGACAATATTCTTTGAACGCATGATCAAAAAGTTCGCGTCCCATAATGGTCTCTCTAAGAATGTTCATTCCCGTTGCAGGCTTGCCATAAGCATTGGCTCCGAAATTATAGATGTTCTCACTGTTGGTCATGATTGGCTCAAGCATGTTCTTTGGCAAACGCATGTAATCAACGATCTTGTGAGCCGGACCACGTTGTGAAGGATAGTTCACATCAAACTCTTGTTCTGCCAGGAACTGCACAAAGGTGTTCAATCCTTCGTCCATCCAGCTCCACTGACGCTCATCACTGTTGATGATCATCGGGAAGAAATTGTGTCCTACTTCATGGATGATCACCAGTATCATTCCATTTTTTGTTCCTTCTGTATAGGTTCCATCCTTTTCGGTACGTCCGAAATTAAAACAGATCATCGGATACTCCATACCGTTGGCCGCCTCCACACTTTGAGCTACCGGATATGGATATGGTATGGTATATTTTGAATAGGTTTTGATAGTATGTGCTACCACCTTTGTTGAATACTTGCGGTATAAACCATAGGCTTCTTTTGGGTAGAAACTCATACACATCACACGTTTACCTTCACAGGTAACCGGCATGGCATCCCAAATATATTTTCTTGAACTGCCCCATGCAAAATCCCTCACGCTATCTGCTTTGAACACCCATGTTTTTGTTGCCTTGTTATTTGCTCCTGCGGCAGACAACGCATTTTTTTCAGCATCCACTGCATCCTGCAATAAACCAATTTCAACCGGCTCGCTTGCGTTCTGGGCTTTTTGCCATCTGGCATATTGAGCAGGTGAAAGAACTTGCTGATAGTTTTGGCAAACACCGGAACCACAAACCAGATGATCGGCAGGAACGGTCATTTTTACTTTGAAGTTACCGAAAGCAAGAGCAAACCCTCCACGACCGGTGAACTGTTTGTTTTGCCATCCATGAAAATCGCTGTATACACACATACGCGGGTACCATTGGGTCATGGTGAACAAATAATTCCCATCTTCAGGAAAATACTCGTAGCCACCGCGGCCGCCAAACTCCATACGATTGATCATTTTGTAATGCCATTTTACTTTGAACTTCACCTTTGCCTTTGACAGAAGAGGCTTTTGAAGATCAACGCGCATCATGGTTTGGTTGATGGTAAACTTCAATGGTTTGCCAAATTCATCAGTAACCTCATCGATCTTGTCACCCAGCCCGGCCAGGTTCTCTTTCAATTTTAATTGCTTGATGAACTGATCGGTCCCTAACTCTCCTACCCTGCTTTCATCCATGTAATTCATATTGTTTGAAGGGTCATGCTGATTTTCATCCAGCTGAAGCCAAAGGTAAGTCAGCACATCCGGCGAATTGTTGGTATAAGTGATCCATTCGGTACCATAGATGGTAAGATTCTTCTCATCTAGGGTAACATCTATATCGTAATCAGCTTTTTGCTGCCAGTATTTTGGTCCGGGCGCTCCCGAAGCTGTCCTGTATTCATTTGGTGTAGGCAAAATAGTGCCAAGCTGTTCGAACTTGTTTCCATGATTGGACTGAGGATTGTTTTGAATATTCTGAGCAGTCAGAGGTACAACAACTCCACTCAGAATAAAAAGTACAAATTGCTTAATGTTCATGCCATTGAAATTAAAGCCTTAAAAATACGCAATTTATAAGGAATTTAATCCACAAAATGCAGCGATACATCTAATTTTCAAAAACGGATATTTACCGTTCATAAGAGCTCAATGAGCCTTTCGATGCTGATCTTTAACGCAAGCAAACCAGCGGTCAATATGAATATGAACTTATACAAGTGAAATGGGATCTTGAAAACAAAACCAACAAAAAAGTTCAATGCCACTACTGCCAACACGATCAATAACTGACCTACCTCTAATCCTAAATTAAAGAACAGAAGCGGCATGGCAATACTCTCCTCCTTACCCAGCATGGCCTTTAATAAAAAAGAGAATCCTAAACCATGCACCAGACCAAAAAACAAGACCATGAAATACAGGAATGCTGATTGCGACTCATTGCCTTTTCTTGAATTATATAGTTGATAGGCCGCGGTTACCACAATTGAAAAAGCGATAAGAAACTCCACAAGTTCAGTTCTGATCTCAATATGACCGGCCACACTTAATGCAAGGGATATGCTATGCCCGATGGTAAACGCCGTTATCAAGAATACCAACTTCTTCCATTTATCGAAACAGTAAGAAATGGTTAGTAGTGCAACGAACAGGATATGGTCGTAGCTGTTAAAATCTGTTATATGTTCAAGGCCGGTGCTAAACCAAAGCCAAAACTCTTTCATTTTGCTATCTTTGTATCAAAGGTATTCCGATGCGAATTAACGTAATTGTGATAGTATTAACAAGCTTTCTGCTGTTTGGTTTAACTGCAAGGCATCCTTTTTATTTGGGTATTACACATTTGAAGTACAATAGCAAAGAACAAACCATACAAACCAGCATTAAACTCTTTGTGAACGACCTGGAGGATGCCCTTAAAAAACTGAATAAGAAACCTGTTGATCTCATCAATGGTAAGGACAAAGAATCGTTGAATAAACTCCTGGATTCTTATTTGACCACACGCTTTAAACTAAAGATCAATGGAAAAGATATAAATCACAAATATCTTGGTCATGAGTTGGAAAAGGAGGTTGTGTGGATCTATATGGAATATAAACCCATCAAAAATATTAAAACAATAGCCATTGAAAACACCTTGTTATACGACTTCATTACGCAACAAACCAACATCATTCGTGTAGAAGTTGATGAACGCGAACAAAACAGCAAACTCAATTACCCAGAAAAAAGTGTGCAATTCACTTTTTAGTTTCAGTTTCCTCTATTAACAATTCAGTGCTCATAACGTAACGAGTAATTAACATGTTACTGTGCAATGTTAATTCCTTAGGTACTCATTTACAGCGATTTGAATATCTATTTTTATCGACATATAAAACGCTAAAAATGAGTTTCAACGACATCAAATCGGAATTACAACAGGTACTGGACAGCGACATCGCGTTGCGCAAAGAATTCAACGATCTAAAACGCTCTTTGAGCGATTACAGAAATCAATTGATCTTGCGTGATGAAGATTGCAAGCGTTTGCAAGTGACCATTGATGTGCTTAACACCAAATTAACGGTGATGGAGCGTGACAACACAATTTACAAAAGTGAAATTTCTTCTTTCAAGGAGTTACGCGCAAACATCAAGGAACAATTGCAGGAAAAGCAAGCTGAGATAGATGCACGATTTGAAGAGATCAATGCCTTGAAACAAGAACTCGACAGCATTGCCGGAAAATATGAGAACCAGATTGAAGAACTGAAGTTGCAGGCAAACAATGATCTGAATAGCGTTAAAGATCATTACGAAACTCAACTGAACGAATTAAGAAGCGGTACTCATTACAAAGAACTAGGTTTAAAGGAAGAATACGAAAACAGGATCAATGAACTGACAGGATCTTTTGCTGACAAGGAAATGAGCCTTCAATCGGCCCATGAAGACGAGATCCAGTCGTTGCGTTCCTCATACGAGTCGCAGATCAGTAATTTAAGAACTACATACGACACACAGATCAATGAACTATCTTCTGAAAGTGAAGTAAAGATCAATGGGTTGAAATACACCTATGAGAACACCATTTCTTCCATGGAATCAAATTTCAATTTCAAGATCGAATCCATGGAACAGGCGCATCGTGATCAGATCAATGGATTAAAGCTATCTTTTGAAGAAGAGCGTGCCGGATTGGTTTCTGGTTACAATCAACAAATTGAAGACCTAAAGAATCAGTTGAGCAGTGGTGAGATCGCATTGCGATCGCATTATGAATCGCAAATTGAAGAATTGAATACGCGTTTAAGTTCAAGCATCAGCGAGCTTACCAATTCTTACGAATCGCGTATTTCTGAATTAACCGTGAATTTCGAGAAGAAGGAACAAACATTGATCGCCGGGCACGAATCACACATTAATGAATTACAACAACAGTTCCATTCTGAACTGGAGAATGTAAAGAATAGTTACGAAGAAAAGCTATCAAATACTGTTATACACAGCAATACTCAAAACTCAAAATTACAGGAAGAATTAAATTCGGCGCAAACTGAATCGGAATCCTTCAAAACACAGATCATTGAATTACAATCTCAGATAGATTCTCAAAATTCAATGGTTCTGTCATTGAATTCAGAAATAGAAAGCTACCGTTCTCATCTTGAGGAAAGCAAAAATTCGTACACTGAGTTAACCAATGAGTTTGAGGCATACAAACAAACTCAATCATTATCTCAATCGGAGCAGGTAAATCAACTGAATGCTCAAATTGATGTTCTGAATACTGAAATAAGCAATCTTGCATCAGTTATAGAAAAGGCAAGCAATCAACAAACAGAGACCGAACAATTATTAAATTCAAAATCAGAAGAAGCCGCTGCCCTGTTGATCAGCAACGGCGATCTTACTACACAGATCTCTGAACTTACGGCCATGTTGGCTGAAAAGGAAAACGAGATCGATGCAATAAGATCGTCGTTAACTTCTGAAATAGAATCGATCAAGGCTTCGATGACAAGTGAATTCGAAGAAAGATCGAAGAACAGTACCGTTGAGTTTGAAAAATTATTAGCTGAGAACACCAATTTGATCAATGAGATCGAAGCCTCTCAGAACAGAGTTGAAACTCTTGAATCTGAACTTACATTGATCAAAGCTGAATTGGAAGAGACAAGAACGGTGAATGCAGGTAAGGTGGAAGACCTAAAAGATATTTTAAACAATAAGAACTTTGAGATCACAAATATCTCTGCCAATAATTCTGCCCTTCAGGCTGAAGTATCTAAACTAAAATCTGAAATAGAAAGTTTAACCAGCCAATTGAGTGAGGCTTCTCAAAATTCTGAAATGGTTCATACCCTACAGGATAGTATCGATGCCATTACGAACGAAAAGAATGGCTTGTTAAATGAGATCAACCATTTGAACAGTACCATCGCAGAATTGAATGACTCTGTTGCTTCACTTAACTCTCAAATATCTGATTATCAATCAAAATCAGAAGAAGTTCAGGCAAGCGGACCAAATGCTGAAACAGAAGCATTTATTGACAAATTGTTCAAGCAAATAGATATGCTTAATGATGAGCGCCTTAAACTTTATACTGAAAAAGAAGAGATGGCGGCTCAATTGTTAAAAATGAACGAGGTAATTGCCGGTATTTCTCAAAATGTTGACAGTCAGTCAATTGACGTTAGCGATTTGAATAATCACCGAAGAAACGTTATATTAGCAAAAAATTCAGAAGGGGATAGTGAAAGAGCCCAGATGAAAAAACAAATAAACGAGTTGGTGCGTGAAATTGATAAATGCATTGCTTTGTTAAGTGCTTAATTTAACGCCCTCTTTTAATGAGTGAAATTAGCATAAATGTAGAAATAGCCGGAAGCATTTATCCGGTGAAACTTAATTCTGCTGATGAAGGTAAACTAAGAGAGGTTGTTACAATAATAAATAATAAAATTGCTGATTTTGAGAGGAATTACGCAATAAAAGATAAAAAGGACGTTTTGGCAATGGTTGCATTGCAGTTGGTATCAGAGTATTATAAAGAAGCCAAAACTACCGAACAGGAATTAAGCCATTTACGATCAATGCTGTCTGATGTAGAGCAAATGCTAAAAGAGCATAATCAAAACATCAGAAATATAGAAGAGTAATTTATTATTCAATATTTATCACGCACAATGAAAAAGCCCTGCTTTGGATTTGTGCGTTTTTTTTTAACTAAATAAATAAAATGTAACATGGATATACTAACCATTATATTGATCGCGGGGGCACTGATAGTTGGTGTGGTCTCCGGATTCATGATTGCGGGGAGCAAACTAAATGCCAGCGCCAAGAAAGAAAAAGATAACCTGATCAAGGAAGCAGAAGTAAAAGCTGAAGCATTAAAACAAGAAAAGATCCTTCAGGCCAAAGAAAAATTCCTTCAATTAAAGTCTGAACACGACAACTCTGTTCTAGAAGAGAACAATCAAATTGCAGTGGCTGAGAACTAGATCTAACAAGAAGACAACGAT
>DAISHL010000085.1:0-7671 GCA_036822555.1 Bacteroidota bacterium
CCAGAGCTAGGGCTTACCATCTTTAGTATAATGGTACTGTCGTTTGCAACTACAACACCACTCACATTCTTGATAGCGCCGCCTTTAGAACCTTCGTATGCCTCATTTGCACCAACAACGCGATCTTTGAATGTTACATCAAATTGGTTATTGGCAGGGTCCTGAGAACATAATTTGTCAAAACAATATTTTACATCTGCTGCGGTAACCACACGGCCTTTTCCATCAGCAAAACAAGCGTCATCATGGAATTTAACATCCGGACGCAGGTGAAAAGTGATCTCTTTAAGGTCAGCGCTGAACTCCCAACGAGCTGCTATTGCAGGCTTGATGGTCAGATCATTCGGATCGTACTTCACCAAACCTTCGTAAACCTGATATGCAATGTGATAACTGCCAATATCATTGATGGCCATAGGGACAAGGCTCTTCAAACTCTCAACTTCGTTCAGCCTTAGAACACCACCCATATAGATCCCACCTTTTCCTTCTGTTTTTCCTGCCTTATCATCCTTTTTATCACCTCCGCAAGAACTTAAGAACAATGCAATGGAAGCAGCAGATAACAATACTAATCTCTTCATATCAAAAATTAACAATTTATTAATTCGGATTCAGTTTAATTTAAAGGAACAAAGTTATAGTATTAGGCCAACTTTCCTAATTTTTTGTCAAAAAAATGGAGGTTTTCGATAAAACTTAACATATTTTCTACCAAGCAGTTAATCAACCAATTCAAGAACAACCGGACAATGATCACTATGTTTGGCGTCAGGTAGCATTACAGCCCTTTTCAATCTGTTCTTCATACCTTCACTTACCATGTTGTAATCGATACGCCAGCCTAAGTTCTTTCCGCGTGCCCCGGCCCTGTAACTCCACCAACTGTATTGGTGCGGCTCTTTATTGAAATATCTAAAAGTGTCTATAAACCCACTGTTGATGAATTTCTCCATCCATTCGCGTTCTTCCGGTAAGAACCCGCTTGATTTTGCATTGGAAATTGGATTGTGTATATCAATGGCCCGGTGACAGATGTTGTAATCACCACTGAGCACCAAATTTGGTCTGTGTTTTTTAAGGTCATCGATGTAGTTCTGAAAAAAATCAAGCCACTCCATTTTGAAAGCCTGCCTGTCGTCACCACTGCTTCCGCTGGGATGATACACACTCATCACAGAGTAATCTGAAAAATCGGCACGTATCACACGCCCCTCATCATCGTATTTTTTCTCTCCGCATCCATACTCCACATGCAATGGTTTTTGCTTACTGAAAATGGCTACTCCACTGTATCCCTTTTTTTGTGCGGGATACCAATACATATGGTAGCCAAGTTCTTCAAACTCCAACAACCCAACCTGATCAGGACTTGCCTTTGTTTCCTGAATACATAGCACATCCGGGTCCGCGCTTTTCATCCAATCGATCAAACCCTTTCCCATTGCGGCTCTAATGCCATTCACATTGTAAGTTATTATTCGCATAGGTTGCCAAATTAAGCATGGCAAAGGATTTTATCTAACATTAATCCTTTAAAACTTACACAATTTACTAACTTTAAAAACGTTTCAAACCAATGTTCACAAGGCGGCACAAATACCCTCTTACTTTTTTGGCCATATGCATAGCCCTTGTTTGCCATTCACAGGATCTTCCTTTGAAACGGAGTAAAACTTTTCGTTTTCCGAAGGATACCGTTATTATAGACAGTTTGAGCCTGATGAAAACAGGCATGAGCATCAAAACTTTTCCGATTGACGATAGTGCATATTATGGAAAACTCAGTTTGCCATTACATGCCCTCATTTTCGGAGATAAAAAACCGGACAGCATCCGTATCGAGTACCAAACCTTTCCATACAATTTCGAACGCTTGTATTTTCATAAAGACGCTTCACAAATTGGAAAAGATCTGTCGTTGCCGGACAGGCCTTTTACCATCAGATACGATAAAAGTGATGCCTCACAGAATCTGTTAAAGAACGACGGACTGAACAAGAACGGGAATATCAGCAGAGGGGTTACCATTGGCAATAATCAAGATGCGGTACTAAACTCAAATTTGAATTTACAGGTCAGCGGTAAGCTCACTCCTGAAATAGATCTGTTGATGGTTGCAACCGACAATAACATTCCCTTTCAGGCAGATGGAACAACAGCCCAGCTGCAGGAATTTGACAAGGTTTTTGTTCAATTGAACAACGAAAGCACAAAACTGATCGTTGGTGATTACCAATTGCAAAAACCAAAACCATCTTACTTCATGAATTTTTTTAAACGTGCCCAGGGGATCGATCTTGAGAACAGTTATACCGACAGCACAAATAAAAAACCTGTTGTGTTTAAGACCCAGGCTGCAGGCGCCATCTCAAGAGGTAAATTCTCCAGGCAGGTTTTCTTTGGCATAGAGAATAATCAAGGCCCGTATCGTTTGAGAGGTGCTGACAATGAACCATTCATCATCATCTTAAGCGGTACAGAAAAAATATACATTGATGGCAAATTGCTTATACGCGGTCAGGAAAACGATTATGTAATTGATTACAATACGGGAGAGATCACGTTTACGGCCAAGCAACAGATCACAAAAGACAAACGGATTGTTGCCGAATTTCAATACGCCGAGAGAAACTATGCGAGGTCATTGTTCCTATTCAGCGAAGAGATACAGGGCAAAAAAGCAACAGCCTATATCAATTTTTTTAGAGAACAGGATAACAAGAACAGGCCGCTTCAACAAAGCCTCAGCAATGAACAAAAAAGGATCCTCGCGCAGGTAGGTGATACACTTGAAAAAGCTTATTCTACTGGTGCCAGTGAAGCAAAATTCAATTCAAGTGATGTGTTCTATCGCAAGAAAGATTCCATAGTTGGATCTATTGTATACCTTGATGTTTTTGAATACAGCACCAATCCAGACAGTGCCAAATACCTTGTAAAATTCAGTAATGTTGGCGCTACAAGAGGTAACTATATTCAAACAGCGTCAGCTGCCAATGGAAGGGTTTACAAATGGGTGGCTCCAATAAATGGCATACCGCAAGGTAATTTTGAACCCATTGTACCTCTTGTAAGTTCAAAGCAGCAGCAAATGCTTACTGCAGGCTTCACCTATTCCATGACCAACACGAACATGCTGAATGTTGAGGGCGTGTATACAAAAAACGACATCAATACACTTAGCTCTGCCAACAAAGGCAATGATGAAGGCAGTGGCGTAAAGGTGATCAGCTCCAATTTCAAAGTACTGAAAAAAGACAGCAGCTCACAGCATAAGTTGATCTACAATGTCAATTATGAATTCGTGCAAAAGAATTTCAAACAGGTAGAACGTTTCAGGAATATTGAATTTGAGCGAGACTGGAACCGCTCATTGAGTGGTGCCCTCATCAATGATCAGCATCTTGGAGCAGTTGAACTAGGAATTACAAATACAAAACACTACGCCCTCACATATCAATTGAACAATTTCATTGAGGGGAATACTTATTTTGGATTGAAACATCATGTGAACGCGAAACACCAAACGAGCAACAGACACATGCAATATAACGGATCGTACCTTAACAGTTCAGACAAGATCACAAGCACGAATTTCTACAGACATAAGGTACTGGCATCACAGAAACTTGGAAAGATAAAAGTTGGTTCCAATGATGTTTATGAGGATAACAGATTTACCATTGACAGCACCGGACTGTTATCACCAAGGACATATCAATTCTGGGAATGGGAAGGGAACATCAGCAATGCCGATACAACCCGGAACACATTTAAACTCTTTTATCTTGAGCGAAGAGATAAACAATCCTATAACAACGAACTAAAGGATAGTACAAAGGCCACCAAAATTGGTTTACAGGCCAGCATCAATTCCATACGAAACAATCCTATCTCACTGTATATAACTTACAGACAACTTGATCTGAAAAACACCATCAGTAATTTACTTAAACCCGACAATACTTTTTTGAATCGTTTGGAATACAATCCCAGGTGGTTCAAAGGAACATTCAGCATGGGCCTGTTCTATGAAACGGGGTATGGCCTGGAGAACAAACGTGAATTCTATTACATTGAAGTTGCACCCGGACAAGGGCAATACTCTTGGATCGATTACAATGGCGATAATATAAAACAATTGAATGAATTTGAAGTTGCTCAATTCAGCGATCAGGCCAAATTCATTCGCGTGTTCACCCCAACAAACCAATACATTAAAGTTCTTCAGAACCAATTGAGCGCTAATGTTACCCTAAGACCAGCCAATAGTTTACGGGATAAAAAAGGTGATCTTGCCAGATTCATCTCAAAGTGGGTGATTCAAACGGCATTCAGGGCAGACAATCGCACACAGGATAATGGCAATGTGTATTACTTCAATCCATTCCTTGACATCAACGATAGCCTGATGATCGCCAATACAGGTAATTTCAGGCAAAGTGTATTCTTTAATCAATCGTCTGCATTCTTTGGCGGTGACTATACATATTTGAATAATGCCAGTAAACAGCTGCTGAATAGCGGCATTGAAACACGACAGCTTGAATCGCATGAATTGAAATGGCGTGTTAATTTTGCAAAATGGTTCACGATCAGCAATGTGACCAGCAAGGGCATCAAAGGCAACAGATCACTGCTGTTCAGCAACAGGAATTATTTGATCCACCAATTTGAAACAGAACCAAAACTCAGCTATCAGCCCGGCACATCCTTCAGGATCAGTTTGGCCTATAAATATTCAGAGAAGGTGAATACATTCATAACCTCCGGACAAAAGGCTTATATCAATAGCTTTGGATTAGAAATGCGCTACAATCAAACAGAAAAAGGAAGTTTCAGCGCCAAGGCCGACCTGATCCAGATCCGATACAACGATACGGAGAACAGTGCGATCGCTTATGAGATGCTGAACGGATTAAGCACAGGTACTAACTATACATGGGAAATGTTGTACCAACGCAACATCAATTCCAACCTTCAGATCAGCATCAGCTACAATGCCAGAAAAACCGCAAGTGCCAATTCGATCGTACATCTTGGAAGTGGTACGATACGTGCTTTCTTTTGATCTTACTTCTTAAGCAGATATCCCTTCTCAAGAGTGAAGGTTTCCTTATCACCTAGTTTCAACTCAAAGGATTCGTTGATCTCAGTGAATCCTTTTTTCTTTACACTGATCTTGTAATTAGCACCACCTTTCAAGGTCAAGAAATAATCTCCATTCTCATTGGTAGTGGTTGAAGCTACTGTTGTTCCATTGGCATCACTGATAACGATCTCAACTTCAGACAAACCAAATCCTTCATATCCATCACGGATGGTTCCTTTAAGAATGCTCAAACCATTATTTACTTTCACTTTATTGTCTTGTTCCAATATAGCGAAGTCCTTTAAATTCACTTTGTAAATATCGCTTTCGCCTTGCCCGCCATTTCGCTCACTTGAGAAATAAGCCACTTTACCATTGGCACTCACCGTTAATTGACCTTCCTTGGCAGCACTGTTGATCGGATACCCTAAGTTCACAGGCTCACTCCACTTGCCGTTTGTGTATACGGTTTTAAAAATATCATAGCTTCCCATACTGTTAGGACCATTGCTGCAAAAGAACAAGGTCTTTCCGTCAGGGGCCAGGAACATTCCTCCTTCGTCGTATACCGTATTTACTGGCGCACCCAAATTCACAGGCTTGCCCCACTCCTTTTTGTTGATCTTTTCAACCATCCAGATATCACTGCCACCAAGACCCCCTTTGCGCTCGCTGGTAAAGAACAAACGTTTTCCGTCAGGTGAGATACATGCACCACCTTCCCAAAAACTTGATGCTACAGGCTTACCGAATTGCTCTGGTGTCTTCCATTTTCCGCTGTTGATCTTACTCACAAACACATCACCACCGCGAGAAAGTTTGTCATTCACATCGTTCTTGTAAAGGAAGATCTGTTTGCCGTTAGGCGAAATACTTGTACAGGCATCGTGAGCCTTTGTATTTACTGAGCCAGGAACAGGTTTAGCATTGGTATAATTACCTGTTGCAGTATCTCTGCCCGCAATATAAACATCTTCAAAATATTTACCGTCACCTTCAAAATCAACTTCTGCCTGGGTATTCTCAGGCCTGCGTGAAGTGAACACCATCAAGGATCCGTCTGCAGTGATGCAAGGGTTCTTGTCGTCATACTTACTATTGATATCGCCGGCATTTACTACTTCTACATCTATTGGGCTGGCCGTAAGTTTCTTTGCAACATTACATTGGCTGATAAATATCGTGGCATCCTGACTGTCCTCATCTTCAGGTTTTGAATTGGCGGTACATAAATTGAATTCCGCGATCGCTTCATCGTATTTGTCTTCTTTCTGATAGATACGTCCCAGAATAAAATGGGTTGATGCCTTATTTGGTGCAAGCTGAATGGCCTTGTTCAATTGTTCTTTTGCATTGTCTGTTTGATTGAGCATAAAATAGCTATAGCCCATGTAATAGAACACATTCGCATCGTTAGGAGATGTTTTGGCAATTTCCTTTAAACTGTTGATAGCTCCCATGAACTGGCCGGCGTAGATCTTTTGCTTTGCCAGTTCGATCTTTGCCTTATCGGCGGTGTTGGTGAACACATTGTTCTTTTGTGCGAAAGAGAATGCACTAAGTAAAATGAAAATAAACGTACCTCTTACCATAATTTTAATATTGAACCTAAAATACTAAAATTATTGGAAGGTTAAAACTTAAGTTTTACGAAATTCTGATGTGAGATCAACTCATCTTAGTCGATCCGCTTCTTGAAATCGCTGAAATCGTTGAATTTTGTGAAGTTTCGAGGCAGGTGCATGCTCTTATTGTCCTCCTCAAAGAATAATCGGCCACTTACCAGAAACTCTGTATTTGGAAGGCCGTTGTGCAGGAGTTGAAGATACGCTTCTAGGTCTATGTCTGCCAAGCGACTTGTAAAAACAGAAATGATCCTGTCGGGATTTGTTGATTGGCTGATATGAAATACATCCTCCATTGGAACCGACTGACCTAAATACAATACCCTGTGACCTTTGGATTTGATCAAAAAATGGCAATATAACAAGCCGATCTCATGAAGCTCGCCATTTGGGAGAAACAGCAAATACGTTTTGCTTGAATGCATCTTGTTAGGTTGAAGCTGATCGATACCAACAATGAGTTTTTGCCTGATAAGGTTACTCACAAAATGTTCCTGTGCCGGATTGATCATGCCAACCTGCCACATATTGCCAAGTTGCTTTAAGAACGGAAATACGATCTTTTCGTAGGTGTTCTCGAAACCAAAATGAAGTATGGCGTTGCTAATGGTCTTCTCAAATCGATCCTCGTTCAGTTCCATGAGGCACATGGTCAGATTCTCGATCTGATCGGACTCTGATTTGTAACTGTTGAGCAACTTCTCTACCTCTGCTACGATCTCCTCGTCGGTCATTTTCATGATCTTGGAGATCTTGTAGCCATTATTGTTCAGTAAGGAAATATTGAGGATCCGCTTTAGATCGGCATCGCGGTAAAAACGAATATTCGTATCGGTCCTTTCAGGTTTTAACGCATTATAGCGTTGTTCCCAGATACGAAGCGTGTGCGCTTTGATACCTGACAACCTTTCAAGATCCTTTATGGAATATTTCGATGGCATATTACAAGTG
>DAISHL010000086.1:0-7515 GCA_036822555.1 Bacteroidota bacterium
GGATGGCGAAAGGTCAGAAATGATCTGCTTTCTGCCCATATAAAAAGGTGAGCAATATTCTTTCCTCACCTTTTTTAGAAACTGAATATCCCGTTAATTTTCCGGATGCTGCTCAAATGCAGGCGTTTCCGTTGCCTCCTCATTCTTTTTGTCCAGAAGCTGATTATACGAAATTGCATTGAAAATATACATCAAAACGAATAACGGAAAACCATTCAAAAAATAGTGGCCTTGCCGGAACATGTTCAGCAACATCATGATCAGAATAGAGTTACTTATGAGCCAATGTGGTGTATCAAAATCCTCATCCCGTTTCACATATCCCTTGATCATGATGACCGCAAAGATCAACAATCCAAATAAACCTGTTTCGGACATCAAACGCAAGAACATGGAATTGGCATCTGCAGAATTCAGATTGAATCCCCATTGCTTAATGTCCTTGGCAATGGAATACTTTTCAAAAGCAGTTACGTGCGAACCAATGCCTGTGCCAAACAATGGATTAAGTTTAAAATTATTAGTGGCTACCACATAATTATTATAAAGAATAAAGGAAGATCCATGGGTTTTACCGAGAACGAATTTTTCTCCGGAGAAAAGATCAACAGTGCTATCATAACGCTCTCTAAATTCATCAACATTGTCATACAGATATCCAAATAAAAAGAACATTACAGGAACAAAAAGAAAAATATACCTTACCAATCCAAAATTTACCATTAGCAATATTCCAGTGAGAAAAATAGCCGTTTGTCCGATACCTGAGAACGATAGAAAATAAACGCCTACAATCAACACGCTCTGTAGTTTGGAATATCCATAATCCTTAAGAAATACAAGATTGTACAATGCTATAAAAAAAGCAGCTGACAGAACAGTTGCAAAATAAGTTGGTTCTGGGAAAATTGAATTTAGGCGAATACCAAAAAAACCACCGGGAATTATGCCCCACTTATTCAATAGCCAACTATAATCATATCCTGGTTTAAATCCTACCTGGTATGACACAAATTGAACCAGCCCAATTATTGATACGTAATAGGAACCTTTTAAATACAATAAAAATAACTTCTCAATCTCAAATTTAAATTCAAGGATCACGTAATAATATAAATAATAAGCAAGAACCAATCCTATATACACTTTAAAGAATTGTTGCGCTGTATTATTACCAAGAAAAATATTAAAAAGACCAACTGCTAACAAGATCAGAAAAACAACCAACAATTCCTTTACCTGACCGTACCTTCTGTATAAAATGGGCACGAATGTAAAATAGACCAGATAACCAAAGTGAAATTCGAAAGGTTGTTTAAAGAAAGTGTAGGAGCTTAAAAACACAGTCAGATAAATTAAAAACACGAACAGTTTACCCGTTCTGGTATTTTCACTTAATTCTTTAACACGTATACTATTGTCTGATAAATTCAACACTTTATTTCTTTCTAGCTTTAATCACATATGAAGTGTAGCCTTACTTTCTCTTATTTATAATGCATTTAATGGCATAATAAATAGACTCCATTTTCACTGACCTAAGCAGTTTAAAATATAGGGATGGTTGATGATAGTATACTTGTACTTCATCTTTGTGGAACCAACCGATCTCCATTGACCCAACATCCTCTTTATAAAGATCGCTAGAAATAATTCGCTTTGCCCCTTTCTTTTCTGCTATAAATGAAAACAAACCATCATTTGCCCCAACGTCCAAAAAAGATCTCTCAGTAAGATCATCGGGAAAATGAAGCATGTTCCAAAATTCTTTATCAACCCTCCCTGGTGTTTTGTAATTAGCGTCTAATTCTATGCATTGTCGCCAATAAGGATAGGATAAAAGTTTCTTGATCTCGGGATTCATAGTTGCGGGCAAATAAAGACCTAATTTAGTAATTTTAGATTACATTTGTGCCTTTAATGGCCAATAAACAGGCAACATACTATTTCCAAGGCATTAATGGATTGCGCTTCTTTGCAGCCCTGGCTGTAGTGATCACACATATTGAATTACTGAAACCATCATTTTATTTCGAAACTAACTGGCATAATCCCATCATTTTTAATCTGGGTGGTTTGGGTGTTTACTTCTTCTTCGTTTTGAGTGGCTTTCTGATCACGTTTTTGCTTTTAAAGGAAAAGGAAAAGACTGGCACCATCGACGTTAAAAAATTCTACTTAAGAAGAATATTAAGGATCTGGCCTTTATACTATTTCATCGTGATCCTTGGATTTTTTATTTTACCAAACATTCACTTTATTCATATTGATTATCTGGAAAAATCCTTTCACGCCTTTTTTACACAAAATCTTTGGTTATATACTTTCATACTCCCTAACCTTGCCCTTGCTATATTTCCGGCCATTCCTCACATCGGACAACTCTGGTCAATTGGTGTTGAAGAACAATTTTACATCCTATGGCCTTTGATCATTCGCAGATCCCGTAATGTATTGAAGTCATTATTCATTGTTTTCTTTTCGGTGATCATATTTAAAGTCCTGTATCTTTTGCTTGGACCAGTGTTTAAACATACAACATGGTATGAACCCGTAAAATTATTTATTGCTATGTCTAAATTTGAATGTATGGCCATTGGTGGGATTGGTGCATTTCTTTGTTATTCCAACAATCAAACCATTTTAACTATCATTCGCAATAAATATCTAAGCATATTAAGTATACCAGCTATCCTTCTCCTTATCTATTCAACCCCATCTTCCATTCAGGATGGTATTCACTTGGTTTATTCGATTCTTTTTCTTCTGATCATCATACAAGTTGCGCACTTCAATTATTTCAGTTCAATCCTTGAGAACAAAGTTCATTCGTACCTGGGAAAGATATCATACGGGATTTACATGTATCACTTTTTAATTATTCCTTTTGTTCTATACATGGTTAAATCTATGAATATGGGAGACAAGCCAATAACACTTAACATAATTATTTATACCTTGTCTATTGGCGGGACAGTAATTGTTTCGGGATTATCTTTCAGATACTTTGAAAATTGGTTTATCAATCTGAAAGAAAAGTACGCCGTGGTTAAATCAAAATTTTAACCGGAAACCGGGTACTTAAGTGAGGAAGATAATTTTTGAGAGGGTCTTTCAACGATACGATAAATAACCCATGAGAAGACCAAGCTAATACCAATTCCTGCAAGAATTATTGCAAATTTATGCAAAGGTTCATTTGCCTTGTGGGACATGACATTAACAAAAGGAGCCCCTACTATTGAATGAAACAAATAAAGTGAATAGGTGAACTTTCCTAGTGAACCCAACGCAATTACGTTGACATTCTCAAAGAATAATACGCATAAGATCGGGATAAACGAGAACACAACCATCATATATGGGTACCTAAACAAAAGTAAAATGGCAGCAATAAACATAACTGCACCATACTCATAAATACTTATTTTCTCTGTCTTGAACAAAAAGAGCAAAATACCCAACAAAAAAAACGGCAACCAAAAAGGCAAGAATTGATCACTCCCTAAAAACGTGCAAGCTAAACAAAAAACATAAAACCCAATCCGGACAAAAATTGAATTGTGAATTACCAGTCCGAATACAAAAGCAATGAATATATAGTACTGGAATTCTATAGCCAAAGTCCAATATACTGAGTTCAGCCAGTTATAAGTTTCCTGAAACGGGATCATATATCCCATATGGTATAGTACTTGCTTGACACTTATGTCAGCAGAAACAACTCCTTGATCATCATAAAAACTATTTCTTACCCAAAGCATAACAAGTGCTGTTACAATAGAAATCAAATAAGGTGGTTCTAACCTGATAAATCGTTTTGCCAAAAAAACAAGGCCATTTTTAAGTTTGTAATTTGATCGGTACATACTCCATGGGATTATAAACCCGGAAATAACAAAAAAACACTGGACTCCGAACTTGCCATTTGCAAATATCTGTAATATGAATTTATTGTCTATAAATTCTCTTGTTGTACATACAAAATGAAATAAACAAACAGAAAGAGCTGAAAAAGCCCTAACCGCATCCAATACTTCAATTTTTCCTGACGAGTTCCTCATGTCTTACCCCTATTTAGAAAAGCCATAAGCCTCGCGTAATTACCAGTGTTGTTGCGTGACTCTTTTCTAAAAAAGCCCAAAGCAAGACCATGATTACGCTCCTTTAGAATTATATTGGTCTTCACAAGATCTATTGTTTCCGCAGTATGCTCATTCAGTACGAATCCACATTGATGTTTCTTGGTAAAATCTGTAAAGTCACCCAAATTCTCAGATATAAGAATACTTAATCCTGCATACAAATACTCTGCGTACTTTGTTGGAGAAGCTACTTTGTTTGTTACAGACTGATTGCGCAATAATATTCCGTAATCTGCGCACGATAAATACTTGAGAACCTCCTTATGCTCAACCCAACACTGGATGATACGACCAGGAAACTCTCGTATCATGCCTTCAATATCCTTTGTTTTTTTTGAAAGAAATAACACTTTGATCCTGTTGTCTTTTGCAAGAAACGGCGTTAATAATTCTTTCATCAGAGAAAAGGATTGCCATGGAGCTATGGAGCCAGCATAGGCCAGAACGATATCACTATCTGCAATCTTAAGTTCGTCTTTTAGTGTCTTAAGTTCCTTGGTTTCAAAATCCAATTTCTCAGAGAAATATTTTCCGTCAAGTGTACAAGGAACAACAATGTGCTCATTCCCTGTGTATCCATATCTTTCTTTCCAATAATCAATGAGTTTATCCGAAACTGACATTCTGAAATCTGCATTTAAAACGCTATACCTTTCCCACTCTCTAATATTCCTTCTTATATACTCTACCGGGAAAACATCATATTCTTCAATTTCAGCAGCCATGGAACTTCTGCCATCTAGGACGATCTTTTTCAATATTCCAAAAGATTTCAGTCTCAATGCCATTCTGGTACAAAATATATTTCTGCAAATGGCTGTTCGCTCGCCGGTGATCAAACAAACGAAAAATAACAGGATAGCTGTAAACTGAAAATACTGGAGCTTTGGAAAGGCCGGCAAGACAATTGCACTGGGGGAAAGGGCCTTCAGTTGCTTACGGGCACTCGTGTTCCATAATTCCTTTACAGAAAGAAATGCTACAACACGGATTTTAGCATCATATCTCTTGTTCAGGTTATCGCATACATCAATGACCTGACTTGAATAAATACCCGGATGAAACTGATCAAGAAGAGTTATATAAAGCACGGATTGTTGAGAAGATCAGTTATTGTAGAATTCATTGATACAATCCGCAATGGATTTAATCTGCTCGTTACTCAATTCGTAATAGAATGGCAACCTAACAAGTGTATCTGCATAGTGATCGCAATTCGGCAATTCACGACCGTCATGTTTTGAACTATAGAACTCACTTTTATGTAGAGACAAATAATGAAATACCGCCATAAATCCATTGTCCCTTAAATGTTTTATTAAAGCACTGCGTTCATCAAGATCATTACACACCAAATAAAACATATGTGCATTATTTGTAGCATAATCAGGAAGTTGTGGCAGCTTTACCCCTTTTTCCCTTAATGTGGAAAGTTGTGTATAATATTGTTCCCAGATTTCTTTTCGTCTTGACTGAATCTTTTGCAGATTCTCAAGTTGCGCATATAAAAATGCGGCAATTATATCCGAAGGTAAAAAGGAAGATCCTATATCAACCCATCCATATTTATCTACCTCTCCTCTGAAATATTTTGAACGATTTGTTCCCTTTTCTCTTATGATCTCCGCACGCTCAATAAACCGAGGGTCGTTGATTACAAGCATTCCTCCTTCTCCGGAAATAATATTCTTTGTTTCATGAAAAGAAAATGCAGCCAAATGCCCAATACTGCCAAGTGGTCTTCCTTTATAAAAACTGTCTATTGCCTGGGCAGCGTCTTCAACAACGAACAAATTATATTTATTAGCAATAGCCATAATCTTATCCATATCACAGGCTATACCTGCATAATGTACCGGCACAATAACCTTTGTTCTTTCCGTAATTAGTGATTCGATCTTATCAGCATCCATATTCGGATTTTCTTGGCACGAATCTGCAAATACGATCTTCGCTCCTCTTAAAACAAATGCATTAACTGTTGATACAAATGTGTAGGATGGTGCTATAACTTCATCACCCTCTTTAATATTCAAAAGGAGAGCTGCCATTTCGAGTGCATCTGTACAAGATGTCGTTAATAAAACTTTTTTATAGCCATATTTACCTTCAAAAAATTCGTGGCATTTTTTTGTAAAAATCCCATCTCCGGAAATATGTGCATTTGCCACCGCTTCTTTGATGTATTCGGTTTCTTTTCCAGTAAAATAAGGTTTATTAAAGCCTATCTTCATACTTTAGGATATTCTAGTTGTTTTTTGATTATTAGTAATAAAGGCATCTAAAAAGACATCAGCACTAATTCACAATAATTACTTTCTTACAACAATAGTGAATTCATACAAGTTGTAATCATGAAATAAGGCTATCTGTTTTGAATAATGTCGCTTACAGTAGTCAAACATAAAACAAGGATCAGCATAATAAAGATAATCTTTCACATACTCTTTGTCTGAATATGATGTAAGAATATTAATTGCAAATCCATGGCGCGACAGATCATTTATTTTATCAAGTATTTTCAGAACATACGTTAACCAGGTGCTTTCTTCAATATTCTGTTTTACATTAAAAAGGCCGCTTGCTATTACAAAATCAAAAACATCATCGTTATTTAATTTGCTGGTCCAACTGGCATCTGAGACAGAATTCTCCTTCTTGGCTGATTTTAACATGTCTTCAGAAATATCATAACCGGTATAATCAAAATCAGAAAATTGCTTTTGCATATAACCCAGTAATGCACCATAACCACATCCATAGTCAAAAATCTTAAATTTTCTTTGTAAATCAATTACTTTGCATAATTCCCTGAATCGAAGTTCCTGAGAATCTTTTGAATTCCAATCAACCCCTGCAGGATTTGCACCATGCTTTTTTATTTTATCTGAATAGTACTTTTCTACTGTATTTATTATTTTTTTTTGCATTAATTTTTCGGTCAAATCAAATATTAAAACTTTTCATATACTCCTTTGAACAACTACCACAGTTCAATAATAAATCAATAATTGTTACTCTATGTTCAAATGGCGGATTCAATTGTGGATATTCTCGGTAACCTGAATAATCAAAAAATTCAACCTGAACTCCGTTTGCTTCAAACAAATTTAGATCCATATAGGATTTAGCCGCTGGACCACTGTAATATTATTTTGCGCCAAGATCTCTGCAAATATTAATTAATCTTTGATTACGATCTTCAGCCAAATGAAATTCCTCAGAACGTATGATTTTTGTATTAATACCCAGATATCTTTTTATTCCACATATAAAATGCTGATTTATTAACGAAAGATTTTCGGATTCACATGATCGATAAAGTTCTTCGAGCCAGCTCCATATTTCATTGAAGAATGGCGAAGAAATA
>DAISHL010000087.1:0-7504 GCA_036822555.1 Bacteroidota bacterium
AGCAAGGTAGACTTTCCGGCGCCATTCTATCCAATGATGCCTACAGTGTCTCCAGGCATCACATAAAAACTCACATCCTTTAAGGCCCAGAAATCCTCTTTGCTTGACTTGTCCCTGAAAATAGATGTCAGTGAATCTCGCAAGCTCAAATAAGGTTGCTGTTCATGGTTAATCCTGAACTTCTTACTGATGTTTTGTATTTCAAGTATCGGTTTCAATTGCTTATGCCAGGTCTGCGAAGTAACTTTCTGTTTTTCTGAAAAATATTATTCCCACAATAAACATCACAAGCGATGCCGTAATGCTGATCCATGCACCTTCCAAGCCCGACTGAAATCCACTGAAACTTGCCCTGAACAATTCTATCGGAGCGTACATAGGATTCAAACGTAATAAATAGTTGAAGGGGCCATCGCCGGTAATAGTTATTGGATAAATTATGGGCGTGGCAAACAACAAGGCCTGTATGAAGAACGGAAGTATGTATCGGAAATCGCGGTACTTTACATTCAATGCAGCAAGGAACACACCCAAACCAAAGGTTGCAAACAGCGTTAGCAACACACTTAATGGAATAAAAAGGAATGCCTGCCATTTCAATGATACGTTGAAGTATAGCATCACAGGAATAAATACAAGAAAGGCCATTAAAAAATCGATCAATGATACCAATATGGCGGAAACCGGAATGATGATTCTTGGGAAATAGATCTTTTTAATGATGTTGGCATTGGCCACCATACTGTTACCTGAATTAGACAGGCCGCTTGAAAATATATTCCACAATAAGAATCCACTCAATGCAAACACAGGATAAGCAATGCTCAAACGTGTTTGTTTTGCGATCATGTTCCCAAACCCCAAGGTGAACAATGCCGTCATCACCACCGGTTGAAAGATGGCCCATAGCACTCCTAAAAATGTTTGTTTGTACTTTACTTTGATATCTCTCCAAGTGAAAAAATAGAACAACTCACGGTATTCCCAGAGTTCCTTGAGCCCCAAACTGAATTTGCTATGGGGTTTTATTTCAAATTCTATCTTTTCCATTAACTCACAAGTTCGCCATACAAGTCAAAGTCACTCGCATCCGTTATCTTCACATTCGCAAAGGAGCCAATAGAGATATACTGATCTTTTGTGTTCTTTACCAGCACTTCGTTATCCACATCCGGACTATCATATTCCGTTCTGCCAATGGTATACTCTCCTTCTTTTCTATCGAACAATACTTTAAATGTTTTACCTATCTTTTGCTGATTCAATTGATATGAGATCTCCTGTTGCACTTTCATTACCTCGTCTGCCCTGCGCTTCTTCTCTTTCTCACTTACATCATCCTTGAGGTTATACGCATGGGTATTCTCTTCATGTGAATAGGTAAAGATCCCTAAACGTTCAAATCTCGACTCTTCAACCCACCTTAGCATTTCTTCATGATCTTGCTTGGTCTCGCCAGGATATCCGGCAATAAGTGTAGTTCTGATGGCAATGTCAGGCATCTTTTCTCGGATGGTGTTCACAAGATCAATGGTCTTTTGCTTGGTTATGCCTCTTCGCATGCTCTTTAACATGTTATCGCTGATATGCTGCAGAGGCATGTCCAAATAGTTGCATACATTTGCCTTATTCTTCATGACATCCAGTACTTCCATAGGGAAACCACTCGGAAAGGCATAATGTAAACGTATCCATTCAATTCCCTCAACATCACTCAACCTGTCTACCAAATTGGCCAGTTCACGTTTCTTATAAAGATCTAAGCCATAATATGTAAGATCCTGTGCGATCAATAGCAGTTCTTTAGTGCCTTTTTGCGCCAATGCCTTTGCCCTGTTCACCAGTTCATCCATTGGAACAGACACATGTCCGCCACGCATCAATGGTATGGCACAAAAACTGCATGGCCTGTCGCACCCTTCACTGATCTTGAAATACGCGTAGTGATTAGGCGTGGTAAGCAAACGCTCCCCCACAAGCTCATGCTTGTAATCAGCCTTTAATGTTTTTAATAGTCGCGGAAGTTCCCTTGTACCAAAGTAGGCATCTACCTCAGGGATCTCTTTTTCGAGATCGCCCTTGTAGCGCTCACTTAAACAGCCTGTAACATATACTTTCTCTACATCGCCGCTCTTCTTGGCATCTACATATCGTAAAATGGTATCAATACTTTCCTGCTTGGCATTATCAACAAATCCGCAGGTATTAATGATCACAATTTGATGGTCGTCCGATTCACTCTCATGCTCCACCTCAAATTTATTGGCCTTTAGTTGGCCCATTAACACCTCACTGTCTACCAAATTTTTGCTGCATCCCAGAGTTACAACATTTACTTTGTTCTTTTTAAGTGTTTTAGTTCTCACAGCTTATGCTTATCTTTACAAATATACTATTTTTAAGGCTCCATTTGCCGACTAAACCTCTTTTAGAACATGTTGCTTGGCAATAAAATAAAGGCGTATTACCAGTTCATTTTGCCTATCATTGTGCTGAATGGTCTGTTGGTGATTGGCACTGTAGGATACATCTTCATTGAAGATTACACCTTTCTGGAGGCTTTCTATATGACCATTATTACCATTGCTACAGTGGGCTATGGAGAGGTTCATGCCCTCAGCGACGGTGGCAGGATATTTACAAGCTTTTTAATTATAACGAGTTTTGGTACATTTGCGTATGCAGTATCATCGATCACACGATTTGTGGTGGATGGTGAGTTTAACCAAATCTTTAAACTACAAAAATTGAACGCAGCCATTGATAAACTTAACGATCATGTGATCATTTGTGGTTATGGCCGTAACGGCAGACAAGCCGCACAGATCCTCAAAAAACACAACAAACGTTTTGTGGTGATCGAAAAGAATGCCAAGGTTACCGATCAAATGAATCACAAGTACCACGACTTGGTGATCAGCGGAGATTCAACTCAGGATGAGATCTTGCTTAAGGCAGGGATCTTAAAGGCAAAGGCTCTCATCACTACCTTGCCGGTGGATGCAGACAACCTTTTTATTGTACTTACAGCACGTAATTTAAATTCTAAACTCACTATTATTTCCCGCGCCAGCGAGGATGGCTCTGATACAAAATTAAAAATTGCTGGAGCAGATAATGTGATCATGCCTGACAAAGTTGGCGGGGCTCACATGGCCAGCCTGGTTATGAAACCAGATGTGATGGAGTTCATCGATTATGTGACCGCACAGGGTGGAGACAATAACAATCTCGAAGAGATCACTTTCTCAAACATCCCAGATCACCTCAAGAATAAAACCTTAAAAGACCTGGAAATACGAAACAAATCAGGAGCAAACATCATTGGGTTTAAAACCGCTATGGGCGAATACATCATTAATCCCAGTGCCGATACCCGCATCATTCCGGAAGCCAAGATCTTTGTATTGGGAACTCCTGATCAGATCACAAAACTAAAAGAGTTATTAGCGTAATTCTTATTCTGTTTCAATCACAAAAATCTCAACTGTTCTGTTCCTGTTGCTTTTCTGTTGCAGCAGGTAAGGCAAACAACATTTCATGATCGCCTTTGCCATCGATCTCGATCCTTGCCTTATCTATCCCCTTTTTCACTAAAAAGTCACGAATGGTGGTCGCTCTGTCTTTTGTGAATTGAATGATCCCCGCCTCATCTTTTTGGTCTCTGCCATTAGAGTGACCAATGATCATGATGCGTAGGTTCTTATTCTTCGTAAGAAGTTTATATAAGTTCATCATTGCAGGCACCGATTGGGGTAAATTCCTGGTTTCTCCCGGATAAAAATTGATGTTGCCAACGGAGTACTTTGATCCTTTCTTCAACTTGGGCAACATAACGGACAGATGCATCTGTTCGGTGGTATCATTGAGTTTGATTTTCTTCGAATAGCTTAAACTAGACTCATAGAAAAAATTCAGAGAATAGTTCATATTGCGTTTCAATGGTACATAAAAATCATAAGTGCCGTCTGCCTTGCTCTGATTCATGGCCAAGGTATCTCCCTTCTGGTTCACCAATGTGATCTCGGCCTTCACAGGCTTATCATTCTCGTCTTTGATAACACCGGTCACATTCACTAATTCCTCAAAACTGAATTGAATGGTGTGTCCGTCACCCTCTTCATATACATTATCCAGCACCAGATAGTAGACTTCCCCTTTAGAGACCTTGATGGCCTTGGCGTAAGCATCACCTACGCCTTCCTTAACTGTTTCTTTTCTGGCTTTGTTGCTCAACCCGGTCTTCCCAAGTATATCTTCTCTGTCACGTGAAATGCAGGACCTTACCGGTTTTATCGCATGTGTAGATAAACTATCGCAAAATTTTGTTTTGGATGCTTTGAACAATACAAAGTCATAATCATCACTTGGTTTATTCGGAATGATCTCAAATACCATGGTGCCACTGGTGGCCATTACTAAACGGTACCAGGCCGTATGGTGCTCTTTCTCAAACACCACATTGCTTTTGTTCAGCCTATGGCTGATCTCATTCGTCTCGCCATAACCGGGAGGGGCAATGGTCTTGCCAACTTTCTTATTTCCATTGATAATGATCTCACGCGCCTTATTGCAATCGCAAAACACAGTGTCTGGCCTTTGATTTTGAGCCAAACATGCTAAGGATAAAAACATAAACAACAAAATGCGCATGATCATATAATTCATTCGTTAGGTAAAGTAACAAAAAACCTCAGCCAGTGACGACTGAGGTTTCATTCATTTATGTAATTGGATCATAGCCCAAGCAATACCTCTTCAGGTAGTTTACCGCCAAACATCATGCGGTTAGGGTTCTCCAGCATCTCTTTCACTTTTACAAGGAAACCAACACTCTCGCGACCATCAATGATGCGATGATCGTAACTTAAAGCCACGTACATCATTGGGCGTATCTCTACTTTTCCGTTCACAGCCATCGGACGCTCTACCACATTGTGCATCCCAAGAATTGCACTTTGAGGAGGATTAATGATAGGTGTACTCATCATACTTCCAAACACACCACCATTGGTGATGGTGAATGTTCCGCCTTCCATGTCAGGAATACCTAATTTCCCATCACGTGCCTTAATCGCAAGATCTTTAATACCTTTTTCGATCTCTGCCAGGCTCATTAACTCAGCATTTCTTAATACCGGAACCATTAAGCCTTTTGGAGCACTTACTGCAATACCAATATCACAATACTTGTTATAAACTATCTCATCACCATCGATCATGCCATTCACGGCAGGATAATGGTATAAAGCCTCGCATACTGCCTTTGTAAAGAAACTCATGAACCCGATATTGGTTCCATATACTTCTTTGAATTTATCTTTGTAACGTGCGCGGATATCGTAAATAGCACTCATGTCCACCTCATTGAATGTGGTCAGCATGGCTGTTTCATTCTTTACACTTACCAAACGACGAGCCACCGCTTTACGCAAAGATGTCATCTTACTGCGCTCCTGAGTACGCTCCCCTTTCCATGTGTTGCTCAATACCTGCTGTACATTTGGTAATCCATTAGACAATGTAGCGAGCACATCCTGTTTGGTGATGCGTCCATCTTTTCCGGTACCATTCAATTGTTTAGAGCTGATGCCGTTCTCTGCCATCAATTTAGCAGCGGCAGGACTTGCAGAACCTGTTGCATATGTTGCTGACTTATCAGTAGTAGCTGCTACCACAGCTTCTTTTTTCACTTCAGCCTTTTCCTCTTTCTTTGGCTCAGGCTTAGCTTCTGTTTTTGCTTTTGGTTCAGGCTTTACTGAAGTGTCAATTTTCACTACTACCTGACCGATCTTTACTGTATCGCCTTCTGCAGCTAATATTTCGATCTTTCCTGCTTCTTCCGCATTCAAGGTCAATGTTGCTTTATCTGAATCAATTTCGGCCAATACCTCATCCTTTTCAACCACATCACCGGTTTGTTTTACCCAACGTGCAATGGTTACTTCGGTGATAGATTCACCTGGACTTGGTACTTTTAATTCTACAATTGCCATACGATTTTTGTTTGATGTTTACTATTTACTTAACTAATACTTTTTGAAAAATGGTATTCATGATCTCTTCACTTTCAGCGTTGTGACGTTTACTGAACCCTGTTGCAGGACTTGCTGCCTCATCTCTGCCAACGTACTTCAGATTCAATGAACGCAAGTTGTAGTCTACAAAGCGCCATGCGCCCATATTCTCACTTTCTTCCTGAACCCAAATGAATTCTTTAACGCCCTTGTATTTATCCAATACTGCTTTCAATTGTTTATGAGGGAACGGATACAATTGCTCCATACGAATGAAGGCAATGTCTTTAGCTCCTTCTTTTTCTCTTTGTTCTGCCAATTCGTAATAGATCTTTCCGCTACATAGTGCAATGCGCTTCACGTCTTTTGCGTTTACGCCTGCATCATCGATCACTTCCTGGAAATTCCCTTTCGTGAAATCTTCTAATTTAGATACGCAACTTGGGTAACGTAATAACTTCTTTGGCGTGAAACACACCAACGGTTTTCTGAAATCACGCTTCAACTGACGACGAATGGCATGGAACTGCTGTGCCGGTGTTGTAGCATTCACAATTTGCATGTTATTCTCGGCGCACATTTGAAGGAAACGCTCCATACGCGCACTTGAGTGTTCTGGACCCTGACCTTCATAGCCATGAGGCAATAACACTGCAAGGCCATTCATACGACGCCATTTGTATTCTGATGATGATAAATACTGGTCAATGATAATTTGCGCACCATTGAAGAAATCACCGAACTGTGCTTCCCAAATGGTTAATGCATTCGGTGACGCGTATGAATATCCATACTCAAACCCAAGAACAGCATATTCTGATAAATGCGAGTTATAAATATCCAACTTGCCCTTTGTGCCCAAATTGTTCAATGGTGTATACTCTTCTTCACTATCTTCAACCTTTACCACAGCGTGACGGTGCGAGAACGTACCACGCTCTACATCCTGACCGCTGAATCGCACATTATGTCCTTCATGCATTAAGGAGGCATAAGCCATTAACTCGCCCATTGCCCAATCGTAGTTATCGTTAGCGATCATGTTCTGACGATCGGTGAACAACTTATCGATCTTGTTGAAGATCTTTCTATCCTTTGGCAATTGGGTCGATTTCTTTGCAAGATCAAGGAATAGTTTTGAATCAATTCCCGTTTTTGGTGAAGCATCAAAGTCAGCCGCTGTGGCCATTCGAATACCTTTCCATGGTCCTTCCAAAAAGGAAGTGATCTTTGCCTTCTCCAGCTTTTTAGCCTCGTCGAGATTTTGTGCAAGGTTATCTTTGAACTGCTTCTCAGCGGCTTTGATCTCCTCTTCAGTAAAACTTCCTTCAGTAACAAGTTTCTACGCGTAGATATCCTTTGTATTAGGCTGTACTGCAATCAACTTGTATAACAAAGGCTGAGTGAAACGTAGTTCGTAACCTTCGTTTAGCCCATACTTACGGTAACATAAAATATCTATGAATACATCCTTCTTGAATGCCTGA
>DAISHL010000088.1:0-5844 GCA_036822555.1 Bacteroidota bacterium
AGTTATTCAGGAAAAGCCACTAGAGCCAACCTGGCATTAATGGCCGGCACTTATGCCACAAATAATTTAGCTGTAGAGCCTGAATGGGCGAGGAATATTTTTGAGGCTAATTTTGGAACACGAATGTCCAAAAAGCATAATTTGTGGTTTGATGCCGGGGTGTTTCCATCGCACATTGGTTTTGAAAGCGCAGTGGGGAAGGATTGTTACACCTTAACACGCAGCATGGTGGCAGAGAACACCCCGTATTATGAAGCCGGTTTAAGATTCTCTTATACAAGCAAGAATGACAAATGGTATGCGGCTCTTTTAAGTTTAAATGGTTGGCAGCGCATTAAGAATCCTAACATCAATAAATCACCTTTTTACGGAACACAAGTGATCTACAAGCCAACAAGCGAATTGCTTTTGAATCACAGCAGCTTTATTGGCAATATGGCATCCGACTCGTTGCCGCTATGGAGGTACTACCATAATTTTTATGTTACTTATACACGAAACAAAGTTTCGGCTGTTTTCGGGTTTGATCATGGTATGCAAGTAAAACGAGATTCTTTAAACAAGACCAGCGGTCATTCATTTTGGTTCACTCCAACCATCATCCTTAAATATCAAGTGAACCGTAAGTTTTCAGGAGCATTGCGCTTGGAATATTTTAAGGATGAAGAGGGTGTTGTCATTGCTACAGGCACACCAAACGGTTTCAATACCTATGGTTATTCCTTCAATTTGGATTACATCTTATCGCCTAATTTCATGCTAAGGACCGAGGCCAGAGGATTGGGTAGCAAGGATAAGATCTTTAACAATGGCAAAAGCACAGAAAGCGTCAATTATTTTGTTACAACCTGCCTGATCATTTCCATGTGAGGTTTCACATTTACAATCGTATAATTTCACTTTTATTATTTGTTAAAAAGTGTAAATTTGTCACTTTGTGAATTTTGATTATACCTATATCTCCCTTTTCGGATTTAAACTTTTTGAGCCCGTTACAATATTAACGAATCTGTTCCTTGGTTTATTTTGCGTGTACGCCTTTCTGAAAATGTCAGCGTTCAGTCACTCTATTGTCAGATACTGGGGAATGTTCTTTTTACTTATTGGTTTAAGTAGCACCTTGGGCTCTGTGTCGCATGGTGTACATGAACAATTAGGTCAGACCTTTCTGAATGTATCGTGGTTCCTCATGAACGCGGTATCCTTGATCTCCATTTATTTTTTTTACAGGGCAGCGTTCACGTATTTTAATTTAGGAAAGGCTGAAAGCAAAAAGATCTACAACGTGATCGTGGTGATGTGGATCGTATTATTGTTGCTGTTCACTCTCTTCCTGAATAATTTTCTTTTGATCAAGATCCATGCAGGTATTGTTCTGTTATATTCGCTGGTGGTTCATTTGATCACATATCGTAACAAGCATTTGGGTAGCGGCTATATTGTGTCAGGTATCCTTGTTTCTTTCATGTCAATAGTGGTGCACAGTTTGAAACTATCTTTTGGTGAGTGGTTCAATTACAAGGATATTTCTCATGTGATCATGCTGTTGTCTCTAGTGTTGATCTATAAAGGCGTTAGGTTAAAAATACATCCTGAGTTGATCGCCTTAGAACCTGATCGCCTTGAAAACGTAGCCTAGTTCAGTATACTTTTTAAGAGTTTCCTCCAGTGCATATTTCACATTGTTCTCTGCCTTGTAGTTGTCATGAAACAACACAACGCTACCTTTCTTGATGTTTTTAGAAACATTCTTGAAGCATTGTTCAGCACTTATTTTTTCGTAATCGTAACTGATCACATCCCATAGAACTATCCTGTATCCATTTTGTAGCAATTTCCTGTATTGGCTTTTACGCAGTTGTCCGTATGGTGGTCTAAAGATCTTGCTTTTGGTTAACACCTCGCATTGTTCAACATTGTTAAGATAGTCTTCCAGATCGTAACTGAATCCTTTGATATGATTTTGAGTATGGTTGGCAACCTGATGGCCTTCCTTCAGGATCCTATCAAAGATGTTTGGATGTTTTAATATGTTATCTCCGACACAAAAAAAAGTGGCCTTGGCATTGTATCGATCCAGGGTATCCAATATCCATTCCGTGAGACCTGGAATAGGCCCATCATCAAAAGTTAAATAGATCTCTTTCTCTGAAGTGTGTATGTTCCAGATAGCTTTCGAATAAAACTTTTTGATAAGTTTAGAAGGCTGTATCAGAAAAATTTTATTCAAAGCATCTTAATTATTGCAATTCAATTGGGGCACCTTGCTCCTCGTTTTGAGGCATTAATTCCTCCGGAGGAACCACTTTAGTGATCCTGCCCATGAATTCTTTAGATAAGCTCTCCTGTTTGAATTGTTGAGTTAAGCCGATCAATCTTCTTAACACCTCTTTTGCTTGCTCTATTTCACGACCAAACGCAATTCTGTGATTTGGTTTTTGATTGTTGTAAATGATCAGATCTCCTTCAAAAATATCAAACAAACGTTTTGCCAATTGATTTGCCTTGTCTTTCTCACCGATCTGATAATAGGCTGCACACAGCGTATAAATGGTGCCATCATAAGGGATGTTCTCTTCAGGCATAACAGACAAGCTTTTATCCAGTACTGCTTTGGCTTTTGTTTTCTTGCCTTCGTTGATAAGGGCTTGTGCAAGAATGCTCATTTGCATACGAAGATTACCAGCCATACGTGTGCTTGTTTCATCCAGATTCACACCAGGCTTATCCATACCACCCCAAAGGAATTTATTCATGATGTTGTCATACATCTTTTCGGTATTTACTCTTCCTCCTTGTGCCTGTTCAGATTCGGTTTGTTTGATAGGAACATAACGGTAAGCCAAACCTTCTAACTGGAAATATTTTTCTAAACCAACATATGCTTCACTACCTGTTGTTACAGCAAAATAGATCGGACGCTTCCAATTGTTATGAGCAATGAGATCAAGAACCATAAGCTCGTTTTTGGTAATATAACCTCTGTTGCCAAGATCCCATGAGATGCGCTTGCTTAATCGTGCTGTGTCTTTAACTCCGATCACCTTGTTCCTCATCACGCTTAATGAATCAACATTCACATAGAAATTGCGTGACGGAAGATAGTCGATCAGCTTGCCACCATTATCAAATTTGTTTTCAGGGTCATCACTGGCCACAAATTTAATAGCTTCCTTAAGGTTCATGGCTTTTTCATCTTTGGCCATCAGATATGCAACTTCACGCTTTGAAGCCTGTAGTTTATCTTCAGGAATTGTAAATGGAACCGGTTCGCTTTCATAAGCTGCTCTGCGCATTTGTGAAATGTACCAGTCGGTTTGCAATAAACTTAAATTTACTACTCTCACATCTGTTCGAATGCCTTCCACTTCTTGAGCATACCATAATGGGAAAGTGTCGTTATCACCATTGGTAAATAAGATAGCATTAGGTGCACAAGACTCCAGATAATTGATGGCACAATCTCTTGATAAGGTGCGTAAAGAGCGGTCGTGGTCATTCCAGCCTTCTTTGGCCATGATGCCAGGAACCACCATGCTAAATGCGGTGGCGCCTATTGCCATTCCCACATTGGCGGCTTTTTTACTCAATAGATCATACAAAGCGATCACCCCAAAGCCGATCCAAATGGCAAAGGCATAGAAACTACCTGCGTACGAATAATCACGTTCACGCGGCTGATAAGGTGTTTGGTTAATATAAATTACAATTGCAATTCCTGTGAGCATAAAAAACGCAAGCACGATCCATGCATCCAGTGCTTTTCTTCTGAAATGGAAGATCATGCCAAACAGTCCAAGGATCAGCGGAAGTGCGTAGAATTTATTGTTCGCTTTATTATTCTTATCACGATTGATCACCTGTGAAGTATCCGTATCTAAACGCACATCATCAAAGGCTTTGATGCCTGTGATCCAGTTTCCTTCCATGGTATTGCGCAATAAACCTTGCTGGTCGTTTTGCCTTCCAACAAAATTCCAGAAGAAATATCTCCAGTACATGTAGTTCAATTGGTAAGAGAAGAAGTAATTCAGATTGGCCATAAAGGTTGGTATTTCAACTGTTTCGGGCTCACCTGTTCTTGGATTTTCAACTACTTTGTTCTTGTGATTCTTTACCACATTACCCCAGTATTTGTATGCAGATTCATGATGACCCTGACTGCTCCACATACGTGGGAATACGGTACAAAATTCTTTCTCGTATTTTGGGATGGAATTTTTTCTATCGTCAACAACAATGTATTTTTTGTTTTCTTTATTCTTGTCTCTGGCATAAATAGGATCGCCGCTGCCAAATTCATTTTGTGAAAGTGTTGGAGCGTTATAGTATGGTCCGTATAGAATTGGCCAATCACCATATTGTTCACGTAACAAATATGACAACATATTAGGCGCGTTCTCAGGATCGTTCTCATCCATTGGAGGATTTGCCTGTGAACGAATAACCAGAACAAAGAAAGATGAATAACCGATCAACAAGGTCGCAAGGCTAAGAAAGATCGTATTTAATGTAACGGTTCTTGACTTGTAATAATGAATGGCGTAAATGATGCCACCTAACATTACCAGGCGCATGAATTTACCTGACCCGCTAGGAGCTGAAATAACAGCTAACAATGCAAAGGCAATAGCGCCATACATACCAATTTTATAAGCCTTTTCGCTTTTATTGATGGTGTAAACAATGTAAGAAGTAAGTGTAGTGATCAATAGCACAAAATAGATGAGTGTACCTGTGTTAAAGCCCATACCCATTTTGTTGGTAAAGAATACTTCATAATCACTAACAAATTTTACAACCTTTGGAATAATAACATTTTGCACAGCGCCAAGTACAAGCACAGATGCAATGCCTGCGAGGAAGAAACCTTTCAAGCTGAATGTATACTTCTTGAAATAGATCACATAACCGATTGCTGGGATCACCAATAAGTTAAGTAAGTGAACACCAATGGACAATCCTATCATGTAGCTGATAAAAACGATCCAGCGCAATGCTATGTTAGGATTGGAGCTGTCTTCTTCGTCCCATTTCAAAATTGCCCAGAATACCAATGCGGTAAAGAATGATGATAAAGCATATACCTCGCCTTCTACGGCACTGAACCAAAAAGTATCTGAAAATGTATAAGCAAGTCCACCAATGATCCCGGCGCCAAGCACGGCCCATTGTTGAGCAGGATTAAGTTCTGAAGCTGATTTACCAAACACTTTAATGCCAAGGCGGGTGATGGTCCAGAACAGGAATAGGATAGTGAACGAACTTGCAAGTGCGCTTAATACGTTGATCATCATTGCTGCCACCGATGGATCACCTCCGCCAAACAAGGCAAAGAATCTACCTAAGAGCAAAAAGAAAGGTGCTCCTGGAGGGTGACCAACTTCAAGCTTGTAGGAGCAGGCAATGTATTCGCCACAATCCCAAAAACTTGCAGTAGGCTCAATGGTCCTGCAATACGTAAATGTGGCCACAGCCCAAACAAGCCATGCAATAATGTTATTTAATCTGTTGAATCCTAACGACATATTTAGCGTAATTAATGAATTGCGAATATACTATTTACTTAGGTTTAAATTAATCGATTTTTTTACAATTTTATTGTTGATTTATGTTTTTTTATTAATTTTGCACCTCGTTCTTAAAAACAATGCCCGATCGTCTAATGGCAGGACTTCAGATTTTGGTTCTGACTATGTTGGTTCGAATCCAGCTCGGGCAACTTCAAAAACCCTCACGTTTGTTGGGGGTTTTTTTATTCCCTTTTTCATTGGTAATTATTGTTTTTTTGGGTGCCTGGCGCAAACCAAAGTTTGGGTTTTCTATTCGGTTGTACGCGCCACC
>DAISHL010000088.1:5854-7463 GCA_036822555.1 Bacteroidota bacterium
ATTGTGAATGCTACCCTTCAAATAGAAAAGTTTGGTAAGAATGGCTAAAATACAGGTTTGACCTATGTGTTTGTGGATGCTAAGATGGCACACAAACTCAATCCGGGAGTGAAAAGATCTTACAGAGTGAAAGGGAAGATCGATGCGGTTTCTGTATCGCAATTAGCCCTTATTCCCATGGGAGAAGGTGATTTCATAATTCCATTGAATGCGGAATTGCGCCGAAAATTAAAGAAAGTTAAAGGTGAAAAAGTAAAACTATCCTTTGAGCTTGATAGCTCTGAATTTATGCTTAGTTCAGATTTCATGGAGTGTTTGAAAGAAGAACCTAAGTCTCATGAGTTCTTTGGATCGCTGACTCACGGACATCAGAACTATTTCTCGAAGTGGATCGATTCCGCAAAAACAATTGAAACAAAAAGTAAGCGCATCGCTCAGGCCATGGAAGGTTTAAAACTGAAAATGGGATACCCTGAAATGATCAGATATCATAAAGCAATAAAGACCATCTGATCATTTGCTCATTAAATTGCGTTTCACCAAATATGTTTAAAGTACCTTGTCAAACCCTTCATTGATGTCAGCTTCAATAAGGTCAATCTGGTATTGTCCGCATTTGAGTTCAAGGTCTTCTTTGAATTTGCGAATACTTTGGAGGTATTGATCCTTGATCTGCGATGGGTTTAATTTTAACTCTTCACCGGATTCCATGTCAATGAAATGATATGGCCTGTTCTCAAATTCAAAATCAATTTCTTTAGAACTATCGGTCACATGAAACAGAACCACTTCATGTTTTCTGTATTTAAGATGCTGTAGGGCAGAGAACAACTCGTCATTCTTTGAAGCATCGTCGAACATGTCGCTGAAAATGATCACTAAAGAACGTTGATGAATGATCTCTGCAACCTCATTCAGTGCATTGGCCGCAGAGGTTGGTCTGTTGAGGTCCTTCTCTTGCAAAAGTTTTTCAAGAAGATCAAACACGATCTTTTTATGTACCATGCTGCCTTTGGCAGGCAGGTGATGGGTGATCTTATCTCTGAAAACGGTCAGTCCGAAAGCATCACGCTGTATCTTCAAGAGTTCACATAGTGCGGCAGCGGCATGAATGCTGAAATTAAGTTTTGTAAGATCTGAGTTGTATGGAAACAGCATGCTCGAAGAATCATCCAATACGATCTGGCATCTTAGATTGGTTTCCTCTTCATAGCGTTTAATGAAAAGCTTATCGGTTCTGGCAAACAATTTCCAGTCAATATGCTTGGTGCTTTCTCCTTTGTTGTATAACCTATGTTCTGCAAATTCAACCGAAAATCCATGAAATGGGCTTTTGTGGAGCCCTGTGATAAAGCCTTCCACTACCTTTTTAGCAATGAGTTCAAGGTTCTTAAAGGGTTCCAGATGATTTTGGTTTATTGGCATCTGACTGTTAATTTCTTAATTTTTTAGGAAAAACTAGGCATTCATTAATTGTTAAATTTGCTTAATTCATGGGAAAATTTACTATTTTCGAAGGAATAATCCTTGATCAAAAGTATTGATTAAGATGGGAATTTGAAGATAAAAAGAATAAAAAAATAGACATATGCGGTATTTTTACCTATTA
>DAISHL010000089.1:0-7458 GCA_036822555.1 Bacteroidota bacterium
TAACGAATCTACATATCTTGTGAATTCCCTTGCAGCAAAGTTTTTGGTATCGTTTCCTTTTTTAAAATTATCAAGTTCTTCAAGCACTGTGATAGGTATAACTACATCGTGTTCTGCAAAATTCTTGATCGCAGTGTGATCGTAGATGATCACAGAAGTATCCAGTACAAAGATCTTTCGAGCATCGTTCTTGCGGGCGGAAGTTTTTTTATCTGCCATAATTGAAAAGGGTAGTCACTAATTTAGAGGGAAAAGATAGTTTTTTTTGCAAGCAACTTTTTATTAATAAACACCGAAATGTTTATTTGTGCGCTGTCTTGCGCCAGTTCCATTTTTCAACACTTTTCAACATCATTCACCTATATCTGCCTTTCTGTTACCTTTGTTTTTTTAAATGCTATGAGTACCACTAAACAGATCAAAAGCGCTTTAATTTCAGTATATTACAAGGACAATCTGGAGCCGATCATTAAAAAATTGCATGCCCAGAATGTGACCCTTTACAGCACTGGGGGAACCTTATCTTTCATTCAAAAACTTAACATTCCGGTAACAGCAGTTGAGTCAATCACCAATTATCCTGAGATCTTTGGTGGCAGGGTAAAAACCTTACATCCCGCGATCTTTGGCGGCATTCTTAACCGCAGAGATAATGCTACTGATGTGATGGAAAAGGAAAAGCACAATATTGGCGACATCGATCTTGTGATCGTTGACTTGTATCCATTCGAGGAAACAGTGGCCTCCGGTGCTTCAGAGCAAGATATCATTGAAAAGATCGATATCGGTGGTATTTCCCTGATCAGGGCAGCCGCAAAGAACTTTAATGATGTGTTGATCGTATCGTCCCGTAATGATTATGCGGAGTTGTTGAGTTTGCTCGAAAGCAAGAATGGAAAAACGGACCTTGCCGATCGTAAAAGATTTGCTGCTAAAGCCTTTGCAACATCATCACATTACGATACTGCCATTTTCAATTATTTTAACCGTACAGAGGCCTTGCCGCAATTCAAACAAAGCATACAGGCAGGACAGGTATTGAGATACGGTGAGAATCCACACCAGCAAGGTATTTTTTATGGAAATTTAGATGCCATGTTCACAAAGTTGAATGGCAAGGAGCTTTCATATAACAATTTACTGGATGTGGATGCAGCCGTTGCGCTGATCGCGGAGTTCAAGAACAGCGATCCAACCTTCGCGATCTTGAAGCACAACAACGCCTGTGGTGTGGCAACGCGCCCAACTTTAATGCAGGCATGGAATGATGCCTTGGCTGGCGATCCAGTATCTGCATTTGGTGGAATTCTGATCACCAACACACAGGTTGATCCGGATACAGCCAAAGAGATCAATAAATTATTCTGTGAAGTGATCATCGCTCCGGCCTACAGTGAAGAGGCCTTAGAGACATTAAAATTTAAACCCAACAGGATCATACTTACCCAACATGAGATGGAATTGCACCATAAATCGTTCAGGACTTTATTGAATGGTGTGATAGAACAGGATAAGGATAACAGAACAGAAACAGAGCAAGATCTTAAGACCATGACCACCAAGGCTCCGACAGCCAATGAGATCAAGGATCTGTTGTTTGCCAATAAATTGGTTAAGCACACGAAGTCGAACACCATTGTTTTGGCAAAGAATGGTCAATTGCTTGCCAGCGGTACAGGACAGACATCGCGCGTGGATGCACTGCGTCAGGCCATAGCTAAGGCGCAGAGCTTTAATTTTGACCTTAAGGGAGCCGTGATGGCCAGTGATGCATTTTTCCCATTCCCTGATTGCGTTGAGATCGCTCATAATGCGGGAATTACGGCGGTGATTCAACCCGGAGGATCTATCAAGGACAAGGACAGCATCGACTACTGCAATGCCAACGGCATGAGCATGGTGTTTACCGGAACCCGTCATTTCAAACATAAAAAAATTTACGAAATAGTATAACTTTAGTTCAATAAATACGTTCACCACTATTAGAAAGACATTATGGCATTACTGGATTTTTTAACGCAGGACATTGCGATTGACTTGGGAACAGCCAACACCATTATCATTCATAATGACAAGGTGGTGGTTGATGAACCAAGTATTGTGGCTGTAGACCGCACCACTACTAAGGTGATCGCTGTTGGAAGGGCTGCGCAAATGATGCATGGAAAAACGCACGAGAACATTAAGACCATCCGACCATTGAAGGATGGGGTGATCGCCGATTTCCAGGCAGCAGAGGAAATGATCAAGGGAATGATCAAGATGATCAATCCTGGAAATAAATTCTTTAAGCCATCACTTCGTATGGTGATCTGTATTCCTAGTGGCATCACAGAGGTGGAGAAACGTGCGGTTAGGGATAGTGCAGAACATGCCGGAGCAAAAGAGGTATACATGATCCATGAACCTATGGCTGCGGCCATTGGGATGGGCATTGATGTGGAAGAACCGATTGGGAACATGTTCATTGAAATTGGGGGAGGTACATCAGAGATCGCGGTTATTGCTTTGGGCGGTATTGTTTGTGACAAGTCAACCCGTATTGCAGGTGATGATTTCAATGCCAACATTGAAGAGTACATGCGACGTCAGCATAACATCCTTATTGGTGAGCGCAGTGCTGAACGTGTAAAGATTGAGGTAGGGGCAGCCATGACAGAGATCGATAATCCGCCACCTGATTACGCGGTTCAAGGGCGAGATCTGATGAGCGGTATTCCTAAGGAGGTGTACATCAGTTATGTGGAGATCGCACACTGTTTGGATAAGTCCATCTCAAAGATCGAGGAAGCGATCCTGAATGCTCTGGAAATGACACCGCCTGAACTTGCCGCTGATATCTATCGCAAAGGGATCTATATGGCAGGTGGAGGTTCTCTATTGAGAGGTTTGGATAAGCGTATTTCCTTGAAAACAAAATTGCCGGTTCATGTGTGCGAAGACCCACTGAGAGCCGTGGCAAGAGGTACAGGTATTGCACTTAAAAATGTTCATAAATTCCCATTCCTCATAAAGTAAGCCAGTAACTTACTTCTTAGCTTAAAACATATTCCTGATTGATGTATTCCGGTTTTGTTGTTTTAATTCATCAAACTTTTGTGTCTTGCGCAATCTATTAGCATTCATATTAAAACACCATTTTGTTTTTGTGTTTTTGTTGATGCAATCACTGTGTATGTATCTGATGATGCGCGGAAAGAACTATCAGGGATCCCAGCTTATCAACTCGTCCAATAAGGTGGCTGCTAACATGTATGAGGCGGCCGCTAACACCGAAGAGTATTTTTCACTGAAACAACAGAACGCCATACTAGCTTCGGAGAATGCGTACTTGAGAAACATGCTTAAAACGAACTACATTCCGGTTCAATTAAAAGAATTCAAAAAGAACGACACATTGTATAAACAGCAATATGAGTATGTGGGCGCCAAGGTGGTGAACGCTTCCGTGAACAACAGGAACAATTATATCACACTCAACATTGGTTCTTCCACTGGCATCACAAGAGATATGGCAGTATTCAACAGCAAAGGAATAATAGGTATTGTAAAGGCTGTAAGCGCCAACTTTGCAAGTGTAATGAGTTTATTGCATAAGGATACACGTGTGAACTGTCAGTTAAAACGCGATGGAAGCTTTGGGCCATTGGTGTGGGATGGGAAGGACTACAGGTACTGTTTGTTGACGGATATACCAACCCACGCGAGAATAAAAGTGAACGATACAGTTATCACCAGTGAGTTATCTGGAATCTTTCCTGAGGGCATTATGGTGGGAACCATTGAGAGTTATGAGCGCAGACAGAATGAACCTTTCTATACAGCAAAAGTAAAACTGAGTACCGATATGAAAAGCTTGAATTACGTGTATGTGATCAAGAACAGATTTAAATCAGAGAAAGATTTATTAGAAACAGCAACGCAAATTCAAAGTGACAAATAGAGTAATTTCAAATACAGTCAGATTCTTCTTTTTGGTGTTGCTGCAGGTCCTCATCATTCGCAACATTAACCTTGGCACCTATTTCATTCTGTTGCCTTACGTAATGTTCATTCTTTTGTTGCCTTTTGAAACACCACGTTTGCTCATCTTGCTTTTCTCTTTTCTTATCGGCATTACTATTGATATGTTCTACAGCACCCCGGGCTTGCACGCTTCAGCCTGCACCGCTATGGGATTCGGTCGTTATTACGTGCTTAAATTCATATCACCTCGCGAAGGATATGATGTGGTGGTGCAACCTACCATTTCCGATATGGGTCTTGAATGGTTCATCAAATATGCAGGTGTACTCATTATCATTCATCATTTCTTATTCTTTTATATGGAAGTGTTCCGCTTCAGTGAATTCTTTCGAACCTTCTTCAGGGCCTTGCTGAGCAGTGTGGGCACATTCATGATCATTTATCTCATTCAGTTTTTATTTTTCGCAAATCGTAGTAAAAAATGAGCGTTGCCAATTCACAACTTAGTGAGAGAAAATACTATATAGGCGGCGCCTTTATTTTAGTTGTACTTATTTACATCATCCGTTTGTTCTACATTCAGGTCATTGATGATCGGTACAAGTTCGATGCAGACAGTAACGCCTTGCGAAGACAAACGGAGTACCCGGTAAGAGGCTATATTTATGACCGTAACGGCAAGTTGTTGGTATTCAATGAAGCATCTTACGATCTCATGGTGATCCCTCGTGAAACCAAAGGATGTGATACCATGGCCTTGTGCGAAGTGCTGGAGATCACAAAGCAGGAGTATCTAAAACGCATGAAGAAAGCGTGTCAGCACCCGAATTCACCACGCAAACAAAGTATTTTCGAGAAACAATTATCCAAAGAGACCTATGCGGTGCTTCAGGAAAAACTGTATCGCTTTAACGGATTCTTTGTACAAAAGCGAACAGTGAGAAAATATCCGCGACCAATTGCAGCACATTTAATGGGATATGTTGGTGAGGTAAGCAAAGAGAAGGCAGAGAAAGACCCGTATTATAAAGAGTGCGATTACATTGGTATCAGCGGGATAGAACGTAGTTATGAAGAAGCCTTACGCGGAAAAAAGGGCGTGCAGATGTCTATTACGGATGCGCACAACAAGATCGTGGGCAGGTACATGGATGGAAAGTACGACACCTTGGCTATTCCTGGAAAACCCCTGTATTGCAGTATTGATGCCGACCTTCAGGAGTATGGAGAGCGGCTGATGAACGGAAAGAAAGGCGCCATCGTGGCAATAGAACCATCCACCGGAGAGATCTTATGTTTGATTTCAAGCCCTTCATACGACCCCAATTTATTGGTTGGCGGTAAAGAACGTGCAAGAAACTTCGCAAAGCTGTATGCCGATACCCAAAACGTTCCCTTGTTCAATCGCGCCTTGCAAGCCATGTATCCGCCTGGATCCATCTTCAAACTCATCGATGCGCTTATTGCACAAAATGAGGGTGTTTTAACCGCCGGAACATCCTATCCATGTCATGGAGGATATCCGCCAATGGGAGGTAAACCAAAGTGTCACCCGCATGGACCGGTAGATCTCAGAGGCTCGGTTGCTCAATCATGTAATTCCTATTACAGTTATGTCTTTCGTTCAATAGTAGATCAGTCGAAGTTCGCCAGCTTTGTGGATGGATATAACCATTGGCGTGAACAAGTGAAGTCCTTTGGTCCCGGCACCAATCTTGGAACAGATCTTCCGTATGACAAACCGGGTAACGTTCCGAGTGAAAAATATTACAATAAGGTCTTCGGTAAGAACGGCTGGCGTAGTAACACCATTGTTTCCTTAGGCATTGGTCAGGCTGAGTTGACACTGGTTCCTCTTCAAATGGCCAATGTTGTGGCAGCAATTGCCAACAAAGGCTTTTATTACGCGCCGCATTGTATCAAAGGTGTTGGCAGAGAAAAATACCTAGATCCTAAGTTCAAAGAAAAACATTTTGTGAGTGTACAAAAGGAAGAGTATTACAACAATGTGATCGATGGTATGCAGATGTGTTTGGATGCCGGAACAGCCTATGCATCGAGGGTCAAAGACATTGTGATCTGTGGAAAAACCGGTACAGCGCAGAATCCTCATGGCAAGGATCATGCTGTATTCCTTGCGTTTGCACCGCGCGATAAACCAAAAATTGCTATTGCATGTTTGGTTGAGAATGCCGGTTTTGGAGGGGTTTGGAGTGCGCCAATCGTCACTTTGATGATCGAGAAATACTTAAAAGGAAAGACCGATAGACCAGAATTGGAAAAGCGAATGCTGGAAGCCAATTTGATCAGCGGAAAAATAACGGTGGAGGAGCCAAAACACTAGTGAAAGCAAGGAATCAAAATAGTTTATTCTACGGTGTTGACCGATTGACCATTTTCCTGTATGTGATCATGGTCTTGTTAGGTTGGCTGAATATTTATGCAGCTGTATATGATGAAGAGCATCAAAGTATTTTTGACATGAGTCAGAAATACGGCAAGCAGCTTATCTGGATAGCAGGTGCAGCCATTATTGCTTTTTCAATATTACTGATCGATGCAGATTTTTTCACCGCTTTCTCCTATGTGTTATATGGTATCATGATCGTTGCCAATATAGCTGTAAGGTTTTTGGGAAGAGAAGTGAAGGGCTCGCACTCTTGGTTCAGATTTGGTGATTTTGGTATACAGCCGGCAGAGTTCATTAAGTTTTCTATGAGTCTTGCCTTGGCAAAATTCCTGAGCAATCAGCAAATTGTGGTGAATCAGCAATTCCGATTACGCATCAAGGATCTTATTAAGAACTACAAGAACACATTGATCGCACTTGCCATCATACTTGTGCCTTTGGTGTTGGTGAAAAAATTACAGGACGAAACAGGTCTGGCCATTGTATTTGTGGCATTTATCATTGTATTGTATCGTGAAGGCTTATCGGTAAGTTTCTTGATGATCGGCATTTTGGTGGCTATATTGTTTGTGATCGCACTGGTGGTCTCTAACACAAAGGCTATTCTGATTTCCATGGGCGTTCTGGCGTTGTTGTCATTTGTGCTGATACCAAGGAACAAGAAGAATTTATTGGTGGTTGGACTCATTTATCTGTTTGCGGCCAGTGTTGTATTTGGCACCAACTTCCTTTATCAGAAACTGGAACCACATCAAAAGGACCGTATCGATGTGTTATTAGGAAAAAAAACAGACTTGAAGGGTGTTGGTTATAATGTGAATCAGGCGAAGATCGCCATTGGTTCGGGAGGATTCTTAGGAAAGGGATATTTGCAAGGAACACAAACCAAGTATGATTTTGTACCGGAACAGGAAACAGATTTTATCTTTTGTACAGTAGGAGAGGAGTGGGGCTTTGTTGGAAGTACTATGGTGATCTTTTTGCAATTGTTTTTGATCCTGCGAGTTGTTTTCCTGGCCGAGCGTCAACGATCTTCCTTCAGCCGCATCTATGGGTATGGGGTTGCCTGTGTGTTGTTTTTT
>DAISHL010000090.1:0-7422 GCA_036822555.1 Bacteroidota bacterium
GAAATTGAACGTGTTTTCAATAGGTATTTTTGCCTTCATACTGTGTTTAGCCTCTGTTTTTGGATATGCTCAAAAGGAACAGGATCCACTTAACAAACGTATATTCAATATCTCTTTGAACGAGATCAAAGACGGCCAGCCAACTAAAAAATTATTACCAGATAAGATTGAATTCAAAGGTGGTAAATTATTCAGTGACTTTGTATTTGATAAATACCAGTTCAAATGGATCAAATACAGAATTGAAAAAGATTCTATCTATACCGATTCAACGGATACAGAAGTAAGATTCTTCCAAATTGAAGCTACTGCAACCGACGAAGGGAACCAAACGATCATGATGTCGTTTACTATTTTGGAGTGGGACATCGAAGGATCCATCAAGATCACCAAAAATGATAAACTAAAGAAGCATTTTGAATTTGTAGGGCGCGAAAAAGGCGGAAAACCTAAGAAAAAGAAAAAGGGTGACACAAGTGATAAGATGAGAATGGAAGGCGAACCTGCTGAACAAAAGAAAGAATAGTTGGTTATCCATACATGAAACAACTTCAACAAAATTTCAAAATAGCTGTTACCTTACTAACAGCTATTTTTTTTACCAGTGCCTGTGGTCAAACTAACCCTAAGAACACAAAAGAAACTTCTAAACCTATGACTCAAACCTCAACGTCTAACATTGACACTGCAACCTTTGGTGCCGGATGTTTCTGGTGCGTAGAAGCAGTATTCCAACGCCTGAATGGTGTATTAAGTGTAGAAAGTGGCTACAGTGGCGGAACGATTAAAAACCCGGCATATCGTGAGGTATGTATGGGAACAACGGGACATGCCGAGGTATGCAGGATCACCTACGATAAGACCAAAGTAAGTTTTGATGAGTTGTTGGAGGTTTTCTGGAAAACGCATGACCCCACCACCTTGAATCAACAAGGGAATGATATTGGAACACAATACAGATCAGCCATCTTTTACCACAATGAAGAGCAAAAACAATTAGCCGAAAAATACAAGGAAGAGATCAATAAAAGCGGAGCTTAGCCAATAACAATTGTAACAGAGATCAGTCCGCTTAGCAACTACTACAACGCTTAGGACTATCACCAGAACTATTACAATCAAAACGGACAGGAAGGTTACTGCCGTTATGTGATACAACCGAAGGTTGAGAAATTTGAAAAGATATTCAAGAACAAACTGAAGAAGTGATCAATAAAAAAGCCCCGCAAATGCGGGGCTTTTTTATTTTATTTCCTTTATTCTTATGCCAACACCTGACGAGAGATAACGATTCGCTGAACCTCGCTGGTTCCTTCATAGATCTGAGTGATCTTGGCATCACGCATCAAACGTTCAACGTGGTATTCTTTCACATAACCATATCCACCGTGTACTTGTACTGCTTCAGTTGTAACCCACATGGCAGTTTCACTTGCAAATACTTTGGCCATGGCACTTTCCTTATCAAAAGGTAAATGCTGATCCTTTAACCATGCAGCGCGATAGATCAACAAACGGGCAGCCTCAATACGAGTGGCCATATCTGCCAACTTGAATTGGATAGCCTGATGTTTACTGATCTCCTTACCAAAGGCCTTTCTTTCTTTTGAATATTGTAATGCCAATTCATATGCTCCACTTGCAATTCCCAATGCCTGAGAAGCAATACCGATACGTCCACCACTCAAAACCTTCATCGCAAATTTGAAACCAAATCCTTCTTCACCGATACGGTTAGCCTTTGGAACCTTAACGTTCTCGAACATCAATGAGTGTGTGTCGCTGGCGCGGATACCCATTTTATTCTCTTTTGGTCCAACTGTAAAGCCAGGCATGCCTTTCTCAATGATCAGGCAGTTAATACCTTTATGACCTGTTTCTTTATTTGTTTGAACCATTACCAAATATACAGATGCACTACCACCGTTCGTGATCCAATTCTTTGTACCATTCACTAAATAATGGTCGCCCATATCAATTCCTGTAGTACGTTGAGAAGTAGCGTCACTGCCGGCTTCTGGTTCACTTAAACAAAATGCACCGATCATTTCACCTTTTGCCAAAGGCACTAGGTACTTCTGCTTTTGCTCTTCTGTGCCGAAGGCCTCAAGACCCCAACATACCAGTGAGTTGTTAACGCTCATGATCACGCTGCAGCTTGCATCAACTTTACTGATCTCTTCCATAGCAAGAACATAAGAGATCGCATCCATTCCACCCCCGCCGTACTTAGGGTCAACCATCATTCCCAGGAATCCCAGCTCTCCCATCTTTTTCACTTGTTCTGCGGGAAACTTTTGATGTTCATCACGCTCAATTACACCCGGTTTCAATTCATTTTGTGCAAACTCCCTTGCAGCTTTCTGAATCATCAAATGTTCTTCAGTCAATTCAAATTGCATAGTATATAAATTAAAGTTTTTTGACTAATTTTACTTGACGCAAATATAACAGTACTAAGGTATTCTACAACATTATTTATTCAATTTTTAATTGACAGATCCCCAACAAATAAGCACTGTTGTAGGCTTAATGAGCGGCACCTCCCTTGATGGTTTGGATATAGCCCTTTGCCAATTCAAAAATGCAGAAAACTCCTACGAATACAGCATTTTAGATGCCGAAACCATAGAGTATACTCCTGAATTTAAGAACCGATTGATCAATTCCTACACTGCCTCAGCAAGAGATATCTTTGAATTAAACAGTTACTTTGGCTCTTTTGTTGCTGAAAAGGTCACAAATTTTTTGAATAAAAAAGGCCAGAATGCCAATCTTATTGCCTCACACGGCCATACCATTTTTCATCAACCGCAGAATGGCTTCAGTACTCAAATAGGATGCGGCGCAACCATTGCCGCAAAAACCGGCATTACAACCGTATGTGATTTCAGAAGCATGGACGTTGCACTGAGCGGGCAAGGTGCGCCACTCGTTCCTATCGGCGACAAGCTGTTATTCTCAAATTATACGGCATGTTTAAATTTAGGTGGTATTGCCAATATTTCATTTGATGATTCACAAGGTCAAAGATCAGCCTTTGACATTTCGGTTTGCAACATTCCACTGAATTACTTTGCTGCATCTTTGAACAAAACATATGATGACGGTGGAAGAATTGCAAGATCAGGACAACTGAATGAGGAACTATTGAACCTTCTTGATCAACAAGACCACTACTACAAAAAAGGAAGCAAATCACTTGGATTTGAATGGTTTCAGGATATCTTCCTCACGGTAATTGAAGGATTTAAAGGTGTTAGTACCGAAGACCTCTTGAGAACCATCACAGAACATATCGCCGGTCAAATTGCTGCCGTTTTGAACAATCACAGCCTTGACAAGGTTTTGATCACAGGTGGCGGGGCCTACAACACGTTTCTGATAGAACAAATACAAAACAGAACTTCAGCAAAACTTGACATTCCTGACAACAGACTTGTGAACTTTAAGGAGGCGCTTATTTTCGCCTTTCTTGGGTACCTCCGGTTGCAAGAGAAAACCAATACCTTATGCACTGTAACAGGCGCGAAAAGAAACAGCATTGGCGGCGCCGTTTATTTGGGAAACATAGAACATGTTGGCTAATAAGAACTACATACTCTTTTTTCTGATCATCCTGTTTTTCGGAACGGTTGCCCAACAGCCCTATACGCCCTTGAAACAAGGGAATAAATGGGGGTATCAGAAGAATGGGATCGACATCATTCCGGCAAAATACGATACGATCTTACCCTTTGACAGCGTGAAAAAAATTTGCATGGCGTGCGTAAAGACCATGAAGCCTAATAACAGTAAGATCATTAAGATGAACACAATGACCATGTTGTGCAAATACCTGAATGATCAGAACCAGGAACTTGTGGTGAAGATAAAGAACAACACCTGCTCCTATTTTAACCTGAACAAAAGCTCTTACGCAGGGTATTCAAATCACAAGAATTATCTGATCGTATCTGCCAGAGATAAAAAATACATTGTGGACAAGAATTTCAAGCAAATTACCTTCATACCTTACGATGATATTGTGATCAGTTCCATCAGAGATCACTTTGTTGTATTGAACAAAACAGTTGGAGCATCTTATCTTGAAGGCGTTGTTGATGTTTTTGAAAAAATGGTGATCCCAATGGAATATACATCTATCAGCAGCAATCCATTTGATACTTTATTCTCTGCGTGTACTGCACAACTGAAATTGAACGGAATGGATGATGTGTATGATCATAAGGGAACGAAACTTCATTCATTTAACAGACATGTTGAGAATGCCACCAAGAACTTCATCATCCATCAGATCCACGAACCTAATGAATATTACATCATTTATAATCTTGCCAATAAAAAAGAAAAGATCATACATGCCGAAGATATTACGTATCTTGGAAATGACATGGTGAACATCAGGATCAAAGGAAAATACCATAAGTGTAATTTGTTTGAATTAGATACCTATAAATTCTTGGAACATGAGTAAAATAAGAGTAGCAATAAATGGTTTTGGACGCATAGGAAGAATGTACCTTCGCATTGCAGTTAACAATCCCAACATCGACATCGTTGCGATCAATGATATCACAGATGCGGAAACCCTGGCACATCTGCTGAAATATGATTCTGTACATCGTGCATTTAAAGGCACTGTAACGGCAGAAAAAGATGTATTGGTAGTCAATGGCAAAACCATTCGTATAACAGCATCCAAAGACCCTTCAACTTTACCCTGGAAGGAGATGAATATTGATGTTGTGATCGAGTGTACCGGGCATTTTTTAGACAAGCAAAGTGCTGAGAAACATTTAAATGCCGGTGCAAAAAAAGTCATCTTGTCTGCACCCGCAAAGGACGATTCCATAAAGTCGATCGTATTGGGTGTGAATGACAATCTGCTTACAAAGAACGACACCATTGTTTCTAATGCAAGCTGTACAACAAATTGCGCGGCACCAATGTTAAAGGTGCTTGAACAATTTGGAATTGAGGATGCCTTTATAACCACAGTACACTCCTATACTAACGACCAAAGAATTCACGATGCCCCTCATAAGGACCTGCGCAGAGCCCGCGCTGCAGCCATGAGCATCATACCAACCTCAACTGGCGCTGCAAAAGCGATCACAAAGATATTCCCGGAGCTTGAAGGAAAAATTGGCGGATGCGGCATGCGTGTTCCTGTACCTGATGGTACATTGACCGATATCACTTGCGTGCTTGAGAAGATCCCTACAGCCGAACAGATCAATAAGGCATTCAAAGATGCTTCTGAGACCTATCTGAAAGGCATACTGGAATATACGGAAGATCCTATTGTAGGTGTTGATGTGATTGGAAATCCACATAGCACCTTGTTTGATGCTGAATTTACAAGTGTGGTGAATAATCTAGTAAAGGTGATTGCCTGGTACGATAACGAGTGGGGATATAGCAATAGATTAGTAGAACTTACTGAGAAGATGTGTCGTTAAGTTCCGGATCCTGATCTGCCGGCTTTATGTAATTTTCGATCACTCTGTGTAAAATATAAATGAGTGGGATCAAAGCAACCGCCACCATCAATTTGAACACATAGCCAATGGATGCGTTTTGAATGAACTCACCAAAGGCCCATTTACCAGGGAGTACAAAGGCAATGAACTGAACAATGAATGTATCGAACAATTGACTTATTACAGTGCTTGCCGTTGCTCTTAGCCATATCATCTTTCCATTGGTCATGTTTCTGAATACCCAGAAAAAATAGACATCTACCAATTGTGAACACAAAAAAGCAATAATGCTGCCAATGATGATCCACTGGCTTTGACCAAACACTGTTTGAAATACGGTATCGTTCACCGGACTAAAGGATGTAGCCGGCATATTGATACCTACTGTAATCAAAAAGTAGGTGTAAATGATCAAACCCACAGTGATATAAGTTAGTTTTCGCACGCCGCTTTTACCATAGTATTCATTGATCAGATCGGTCAATAAAAAAACCACTGGCCACAGAATGATCCCTAAGCTTTGAGTGAACAAGCCAAAGAATTGTACTAGCTTACCGCCGATCAATTCTGCAACAATGGCGTTGGTTACAAAAAAACCTGCCAAAATAATAAATACAATATCCTTACGGTTGGTTAAATTCATGATCAGTTAATTTTTGGTGCAAATGCCATAAATACACCAACACATAACACCACACTTACAATACTGTTTAAAACAGCCCACATAAGCTGATCTTGCTTTATCAATGCAAAGGTTTCGTAACTAAAGGTTGAAAAAGTACTTAACCCGCCACATATGCCGGTCTAGATCAACAATCGCATTTGTGACGACTCAGGAATTCTTTCCGAAAAGAGTTTTTAGGTCGCCGCAAAAATCAAACATGCCAGCACGTTGGATCACAAGGTAGCCACTGGCAATTGCAAGTGTGTTCGCTGAAATAAAAGACCAATGGTGTAACGTACTATACTGCCAAGACCTCCTCCAATAAACACTAAGGCAAAATTCATATGATGAAATTACAAAAAAAGCAGAGTAAAGCAGGTCATTTTCCGGCTCTGCGTTGCTTTTCTTTTATGATCAGGCTAAGCTCACGTCCTGTCTGTCCTTTTACACTAGTATTCTCCTGTGCACGGCGTATCAAATAAGGCAACACTTCTTTCACAGGACCATATGGAACATATTTAGCAACATTATATCCGCCTTGCGACAAATTATAACTGATATGATCACTCATGCCCAATAGTTGTGAGAAAAACACGCGCTTGTCGCCGCTAGGCACATTTCTTTTTTGCATGAGATCTACCAATTTTAAGCTGCTGTTCTCATTATGGGTTCCGGCGCATAAGGCCATTTGATCTATGTTCTCAATGCAAAACTCAAGAGCTTTATCGTAGTCTGCATCGCTGGAAGCCTTGTCCTTTTGAATTGGAGATGGATACCCTTTTTCCTTGGCACGCTCTCTCTCTTTTTCCATATAGGCACCTCTTACCAGTTTTGCACCAACCTTGTATCCTCCTTTTACACCCATTGCCATCGAATCCTTGAGGTATTGCAACCTGTCATGGCGGTATAATTGAAAGGTATTGTACACGATCACTTTTTGCTTGTTGAATTCTGCCATATTCTCATTGGCGAGATCATCAATGGCTTGCTGTATCCAACTTTCCTCTGCATCAATGAATAACGGCTGATCCGCTTCCGAAGCCGCGGTACATATCTTGCGAACCCTACCTCTTACTTTTTCCCACTCAAGTTTTTCCGCTTCTGTTAAGGTCTCCTTCTCTGTGATCTTGCGAAGCAATTCAAATCTTGCCAATCCGGTTACCTTAAAAACACAAAAGGGAATGTGTGGGTTGCCATTGGCCTTTTTAATGGTATCTATCGTCTCCGCAACGCAATGCTAAAAATCGGACTCACTTTCTTTCCCCTCTACTC
>DAISHL010000091.1:0-7379 GCA_036822555.1 Bacteroidota bacterium
ACCCAATCAATGCGCCTATCAGAAACCAGCATTACTGGTAGATAGATGGCATACTCTCTAACGGAGTTATAGCGCGTGCACGATTTAATTATGACGGCAACAAGAATTACACCGGCATTTACGGATACATGGACACTTTGCTTACCCGTGTGAATGGTGACAGCATACGCTTGTATTACCGCAAAGATGCAGGAGATGACTGGAAGCCCGTTGTTCCTTTCTACAAATCGGTACTTACTCAACGCACAGGTTATATTGATATTTATTCCCTAATTCTGTGTTAGGACTCCTTTTCGAATAATGGCGATACCACTGCCATTAGTGTAAAGGAATTCAGCAAGGATGGCAGTAAGATCAGGATCTATCCTAACCCCGCCAAACGCTTTGTGACCATTGACCTTAAGGAGATGAACCATTTTTATAACCGCATTGAGATCTTTAATGTTGAAGGGCGATTGGTATACTCGGCCATGAGTTCAGAGAAACAACTCAAACTTACAACCGACGAATGGGCCAAAGGGGTTTACATGGTAAATGTAATGGACGGCCCTAAACTACTTGCAAGTAAGAAGCTCATCATTCAATAGTACCATTCAAGGCCTTGATGAGAGCGTTTGCTTTTAATAAACACTCTTCGTATTCTGCCTTTGGATCACACATATGTGTGATGGCACTGCCAACCGCAAAACTTAATCGTTTGGTATTGGCATCGTAAATGATGGTTCTGATCAATACAGACAATTTCATGTCGCCACTTGGTTCAATATATCCCAGCGCTCCTGAATATTGTTTTCGTTTAAACTGTTCATGCTCATCAATGTGTTGCATGGCGCGTATCTTTGGAGCCCCCGTCATGCGTGGCATTGGGAAGGGGGCCTTTATGATGTGGTTAAAGGAACAGTTGTCACGTAACTCACATTGCACGGTGCTCACCATTTGATGCACAGTTTTGTACGATTCAATGGCATACAACTCAGGCACCTTTACTGTGGCCCTTTTTGCGATCACTGAAAGATCATTGCGCGCCACATCCACGATCATCACATTCTCGGTACGCTCTTTTAAACTTAAATGCAGCTGGTTCTTCAAATTCTCATCCTCATGAGTATCTGCACTGCGTCTGGCTGTTCCTTTGATGGGCTTTGTCCGCAGAATGTTTCCTTTCTTTTCAAGGAACAATTCGGGACTACCACTAATGATGTAGGTGTTGTTCAGTTTAGCAAAGGCTGCATAGGGCGCCTCTGTTAATCCATTGAGTGTTATAAATACTTTCCACGGATCGATCTCTACATTGTGTGCTTCAAACTCCACACAAAAATTTATCTCGTAAATATCGCCAAGCTGAATGTGTTCTTTCAAGGCGCTCACACGCTTGATGTATTCCTGTTGGGATGTACGCGTGATCAGCCTCATGGGTTTGTTACTCTCTGGTTGATCACACTGCTCCATCTCCATTACAAACGGCTTCTTTTCACTTACCTGATAAAAATAGATATCGGGATCTGACTGATGCAGCAGATGTTCTTTGTGCGAGTAATTGATGAGCACCACCGCATTGTCTGATGGCTGATGTTTTCCTTCCCCCAGCACATACAATGCATTGTTGAACCCTTGTGCATGCCCATTGTTGAGCGTTACCAAATAATTCGTGTATGGAAACGAGAGATCCTGCATCTGATGCGAAATTACAATTTTAGTTCAGAAGGCACATTGCGAATTTGAAATTATGCTCATGCATTTTGTTCGAGTGATGCGATAGCAAATTTAATTGTATTATAAGATACGTCTTCGCCCAATTCCTCCTTCAGTTTTTTCAAAGATCTTGAGCCGGTGCTTTCAATTGCCTTCTTTACTAGTTCTATTTGCTTGGTGCTTACAAACTCAGAGGCGCTGATCTCGCCACTGGCCACAAAATGCGCCAGGTGAGCTTCAATGGTTGTAGCTGTAAGTGACCGCTGAGTGGCTATCTGATGGATGCTATGTCCTTGTTTGTAGAGTGCCAGTGTTACCTGTTTGGTGTCTTGTTTCTCCTGTACTTCCTTTACCTCTTTGTTTCGTTTTCCTTTCTTCTGCTCCAGATCTATTCGCTTTTGTTCGCGCGCAGGGTCATGGATCAGTTTGGCGTATGACTCCTTGGTATAGGATTCGCCTTTGATCATTGCTTCGCATAAGCCTGCAGCTTTATCTAGTTTTTTTATATATTCATAAAAAACAAGTTCGAGTGCAGAGAGTTCCTGCATGTATTGTTTCACCTTCTTTTCTTCCTTCAGAATTTCAAGATGCGATAATATAGTGTCGGATGCATGCTTCAATTGTGGCTTAAAATACCCACGTGCATCGTTCACGCGTTTCAACACATGTTCTTTCCAGCCCTGCTCTGCCCTGTCGATAATACCATTCAGCTGTCCGCAAAACTTGTCAGCATTCATTTTCATTTCGGCCGTGCGCGTTTGCAATTCCGTCATCCATTCGTTAAAGCGGCTGCGCATCTTTGTCTTATGCAATTCATAATGTTCTTTGTAATGCCTCTCTACCGAATTATGCAGCCAACGAAGATCAAAACACGTGTTCAGGTATTGCTTCAGGAACTTCACTGTTTCATTGCTCAGTTGAGTTTCCATATCGGCCACATTGCTTTGCGCATGAGTGTAATCGCTTACCAGTCCATCCCCGGCAATGCTGCCAAAATTTATGGGCGAGGTAAGCACCAGTCCTGAAATATCCCTCAATCGCGATAAAGCAACATACACTTGTCCGGGTGCAAACGCATCTGCCACATCTATAATGGCCTTATCGAATGTAAGACCCTGGCTCTTATGCACTGTGATGGCCCACGCAAGTTTTACGGGGTAATGAATGAATTCACCGATCACCTCTTCTTCGATCTCATTGGTAAGTGCATTGAGCTTGTATCTTTTATTTTCCCATGTATATTTCTCAAGTTTGATCTGGCGTTTATCTTCAAACTCCACATAAATGGCATTTTGCTGCAGCTCTGTTACAGTAGCCAATTTCCCGTTGAAATACTCCTGATTGCCGCTAATGTCGTTCTTTACAAACATGACCTGTGCTCCTGCCTTTAACTCCAGTGTTTGCTCCAGTGGAAATAAATGTTCCGGAAAATCATCTTTGATCTCGGCCTGATAAAAGAAGGATGGTGAGTTCAGTTCAGCTAAAAAATCCTTATTGATCTTGTTGGCTTTATGGTTATGGGTTGTAAGAGTGATGTAACTGTCATTGGCGGATTGGCGAAAGTTGGGCAGATAATGTTTGTTCAACAGTTCCACATCTGCCTTGGTCACTTCATTGTCTCGAAGGTGATTTAAGAGGGTGATGAACTCCGCGTTGTTTTGTCTGTAGATCTTATCCAGTTCAATATATACCGGTGGTTCGTTCTTTAATACCTGTGCGTCAAAAAAATAAATACTGCGGTAGAACTCTTTCAACACTTGCCATTCATCGTCCTTAACCACCGGTGGCAGCTGAAACATGTCTCCGATGAACAACACCTGTATCCCTCCGAAAGACAGGTAACTGCGTCCTCTTACGCTTCGCATGGTTGCATCAATGGCATCCAGCAGATCGGCGCGCAGCATACTCACCTCGTCAATGATCAGCAATTCGAGTTCTCGGATGAGTGCCCGCTTTTGCTTGTTCATTTGATGGTTCTTATAGAGCGATTGTCTGTCGTTCAGTTGTATGAGTGTACTGCCGCTTTGAACGTAGTGCTGCACAGGCACAAAGGTTCCAAATGGCAATTGAAACATGGAGTGTATGGTAGAACCGCCTGCATTAATGGCGGCTATGCCTGTGGGTGCAACAATGGCTGCCTTTTTGTGTGTGTTTTGAATGATGTACTTAAGAAATGTGGTTTTGCCGGTACCTGCCTTTCCTGTAAGAAACACGTGCCTGTTGGTTTGATTAATAAATCGCGCGGCTAATACGGCTGCATGAGACATGGATGACATGATGTAAAAATACTAATATAATATTGGAATTGTTTGAGTATGTTGTTTTGGTTTGAACACGGAGATCAAATATTTACTGTTTGAGCCTTGATGCATAATTTTAGCCACAAAGACACCAAGATCATGTTTCAGAACTCTACTCAGTATTGCATTAGCCGCAATGATATAAAGTTTATACACGTACCTTGATTGGGACTATAGCCACAAAGACACCAAGATCATGTTTCTAAACTCTATTCAGTGTTGCATTAGCCTCAATGATATAAAGTTTTTGCACGAACCTTGACTTGGGACTATAGCCACAATGACACGAAGATCATGTTTCAAAATTCTATTCAGAGATGGAGTAAACGCAAAGACACTCTATTAGATCCACATGTGACCATTCACGTATCTTCTAATTCCTTGCTTGAACATGGGAACGTTAAAATTTATCAGAAATCCTACCCTCAGATCTAAGAGTTTTAAATGACTCAATAGTTGTGCCTCCCATAGCGCATTGTGTTTTTCAACAGCCTTCAATTCAACAATGATCCTTCTGTTGACCAATAGATCGAGTTTCAATCCTTCTTGAAACACCATGCCGTCGTATTCGATGGGCAAATGAACCTGACGTTGCACCTCACAACCTCGCTTTCTTAATTCATGCTCCAAACAAACTTCATAAATTCTTTCGAGTAAACCCGGACCCAGAGTTTTATGGATCTTAAACGCAGCAGATACAATCTCCCTTGCGATTTTCTCATCTTCTTCTCGGCTTGCGGTTATTGCATGACTTGACATATTGCCTTTGTGTCTTCGTGGCTATTCTCTCCATTTACGCAGCCTGAGTGTAATTAATGACTATTTCGTTGGCAACAATGCGTGTGCTGGTGTGTTTGCGGCCTTGCTTATCTATAAAAGACCTTGTATCCAGCTTGCCTTGCACCAACACCTTTGTTCCTTTTTTGGTGAGTTGTTGCACCTGCTCTGCAAGTTTGCCCCACACCACCACTTTGTGCCAGTGAGTTTTGGTGCGTGTTTCGCCACTCTTAAAACGTTTGAATTCGTTGACCGCCTACGATAGCTCTGTTAGTTTTGTGTTGTTTATGATCTTAAGTTCCGGAGTGTTCCCCAAATTGCCTACTAATTGTACAGTATTGTTTGTTGTTCTCATGGTATTCTTGCTTTGTGGCACGTGTATGAGACCTTACGGGGTCAGCATTATGTAAGCCTTACGGGGCTAATGTGCCATTGGTGATCTAATGAATTGTTCTTTCCCTTTTGCGGATCATGTTGATCTTACGGGATCAGCCATGCCATAGATGCAGGAGCTTACGGGCACGGTGCATCTCTATCCTAATTGTTACACTTGTTTCTTATTCATTAACATAACTTCGTTTGCATCGATCTCGGTCACATAGCGTTTGTTACCATCCTTATCGGTATAACTGCGTGTTACCAATTTTCCGTCTACAAGCACCTGGCTGCCTTTTTGAAATAGTTTTTCTGCGATCTCAGCCAACTTCCCCCAAGCAATAACATTGTGCCAGTGTGTTTCGGTGCTTGTTTCACCATTCTTTGTGCGTTTGTACTCGGAAGTTGCTACCGCGAAGCGTGCCAATTTATTATTCTCAAACGATTTCATTTCAGGTGCATTGCCTAAGTTTCCAACTAATTGTACGCGATTTTTTACGGTTGTGTTCATGTTCTTTTGTTTTTTAATTATTCTATTTTTTCTTTTTTACTGTGTCAACTTGTATCGAACGGCCATTCATTAACTTTGACGAGACAAAGGTATAGCCGCAAAAAAACGACACTCGTATAGTATACGACTGTAGTCGACAACAAACGTATACAATATATTTGAGATATATAAGTATCGTTTCTAAGCTGATGTTTCGAAATGTTTTTCAATGCTTTACGGCTTGCTATAACTTAAGAGAGAAGTGGGTGCATTTTTCTGCTCTTCCGGAGTAGTATTTTAAACGGGTCTGATCTTTTACGATCTTGTAGCGGCATTCTGATCGTTCTTCAGAAAAAAATGCAATGGGTTCACATGATTTTTTGAAAAGCTACAATTTATAGCCACACTTCGTTTTGTATGACAGTAGTTTTGCCCACTTGAGAAAAGACATAGAAATGGAGCATGCCTTATATAAAAATGAAGTAAGGCTTATTTTGAGCTTCAGCAACAACAGAGAGATGATAGATTTGGTGAAGCAGCTGAACGGCGCAGTTTTCAGTTACAGTGTTAAAGCCTGGCACGTTGCTTACGCGAAGAACTATCCGGCCTACTTGCGCGAATTCTTTAGGTCGCATGGCATTGCCGTTACCTATATCAATGAAGGCGCACCCGTTCCGGTTCCACTTGGTGAGCATTTAAAAGTGTTGGGTGAGAGCACGGATCTTATTGCCAAAAAAGTAGCCAGTTTAAAAAGCTGGATGAGCGCCAGACGCTATAGTGACAGCACTATTTACACTTATTGTGATGCCTTATCTTTATTCTTGCGCTATTTTAAAGAGAAGCCTATTGAGGAGATCTCCAATGAGGACATCATTGAGTTCAATAATGCTTATATCCTGAAGAATCATTTGTCTTCATCTTTTCAGAACCAGATCATTAATGCCGTGAAACTCTTTTTTCATACAGTAGAACAGAAGCGTGTGAATGTGGAATTGATCTACAGGCCCAAGCGGGAAAAACTTTTACCCAATGTTTTGAGTAAGGAGGAGGTAAAGCAGATCTTGAATGCGCATTCGAACTTAAAGCACAAGGCCATGTTAAGCCTGATATACAGTTGTGGATTGCGTTGTGGCGAGTTGTTGCGACTGAAGCCCGAGCATATTGACAGCAGGCGCGGCATTTTGATCATTAAACAATCGAAGGGTCGCAAGGATAGAATTGCGCCCTTAAGTCAGAAGATCATAGAACTGTTAAGGATGTATTATACCGCAAGCAAGCCCAGAGTATATTTGTTTGAGGGCCAACACCCCGGTGAGGCTTATGATGCCAGGAGTTTACAAAATGTATTGAAACAGGCGGTGGCCAAAGCGCGCATTACAAAGCCGGTGACATTGCATTGGTTGAGGCACAGTTATGCCACCCACTTATTGGAGGCGGGCACTGATCTAAGATACATACAGGAGATACTGGGACACAGCAGAAGCACCACCACAGAAATTTACACCCATGTAAGTACAAAAGGCATTCAAAAGGTGGTTAGTCCCTTTGACAGTTTGTAGCCTTTGCTTTTTTCACTATATTTAATTTACTAATTGATGAGCCTGTATCTGCTTCTTATGGGAGTTTACAGGACCTCATTAAACAAAGAAACCGATCAAAAACACCAGCTTCTATAGCCGCCCAAAACAATCGCCAATCTTGCAAATGATGCAAGATTTGCGCAATTTTATAGCGGCTATAAGCTA